>JAHDSB010000060.1 GCA_018433015.1 Clostridia bacterium
GGCGGCTACGGTAGAAATGTCAAGCAGCTCTTTAGGACCCATGATTCCTCCCTCGGGGACGATTTTACTTGCTTTTGCAACTCTAGAAGCCTTGTATCCCGGTCAATATGTATTGTCTAAATTTTGGATGGTTGTTTGGGGAATAGGTATATATTTTGTGTTGCAAAGAGTCATAACTCTGATAGCTTTTGCCAAGTATTATAATGTAAACCCCATGCCTCCCCAGGAAGTGCCTAAACTCAAAGATTCTTTAAAAAAGGGGTGGAAATCTTTACTCCTCCCGTTGATAATTTTTTTACCCCTTTATCTTGATTTTAAATTTAACGCTTCTTTCTTTACAATACGACTGGGAGAAAGCGGAGCTACAGCGTTTTCTAAGAGTGTGATCCTCTTTACTCCAGGTATTGCCGCTTGTTATGCTTTATTTATTTCCAGAAAGGAAGTGCCTGGTGGAGCAACTATAACAAATTTATTCAAAATATTCAAAAATGCTGTACAAGGTGTAGTTCCTGTATCAATTACGGTATATTTTGCTTATTCAATTAGCTATCTTTTTGGTTCCTTGGAAGTTGGACCTGCATTAGGTGAATTTATTCAGTCCCTGGGTTTAAATCAATGGCAATTAGCCTTGTTTATCCCACTATTTACCGCATTTTTAGGAATGGTATTACCCGGATCTTCACAAATTGCTATTTTTGGTACTGGTATAGTAGGTGCCATGGCAGCCCTAGGTCTTGATCCTTTATTAGCGGCAGCCATGCTCCCTGCAGTAACTGGTTCGTTAGAAGGGATGACTCCTCCTTTAGCTTTGAGTATGTATGCAGCTATGGGTATCTCGGGTTCGGGCTTTACTGAAACATCAAAGTTGGCTTTTGTTTGGGTAGGGACCCATGCCCTGGTAGCCATACTAATTCTGGGAGGAATGTTACCCATACTATTTATGTGAGGAGGGGATTGTTTATGAGTAAGCAGCAGCTTGATAATATATTGCGTTCTATTTTTAGTATATTTACTATGATTGCATTAGCAGGGGGAGCTATAGCCTTTATTTTGTTTTTAGTTGCTATAACCATTGGTGGCGATATGGGCAATCAATTAGCTATTAATATCAAGGATATCTATATACCTTATTTTATTAAGGCAGCATCTGTAGCGGTGATCAGTGGATTAATTGTATTTTATATTAGTGGAACCCACGCCCTTTCCTTAAATGAAGAAAAGAAGAAAGAAGAATTGAATATTTAGCATATATCGAGTATAATATGGTATATTCTCTAGCCGGCTCAAAAAAGGGCCGGGTTTTCTTTTTCTCAGTTTTTCTTTGTGTTATTATGTGTAAAAAGTTGTCTACCAGTAGGCAATGTGGTAAAATATCGTTGTTAATGAAGAGAGGGGGGTGCCTTTTAGTGAAGACAGTTATTTTAGTACTGCAGGTCATTGCAGCTGTTGGTCTTATTGCTACCGTTCTGCTTCAGTCGGGTAAGAGCGCAGGTCTTTCAGGGTCAATTGCCGGAGGAGCTGAAAATATTTTTGGTAAGAAGAAAGGAATGGATGAATTTTTTTCTAAATTATCAACTATTTCAGCTGTATGCTTTATGGTGTTTACGTTGCTCTTATCCATAATATAGTTTAGGAAAGAATTTAAGGAGGAAAAGGAATCATGAATTTTACTTATTGGGCGCCTTTAGCTGGGGCGGCCGCGCTTTTGTTTGCCTTTTATTTAGCGAGTCGCATTAACAATGTTGCTCCGGGAAATAAAAAAATGCAAGAAATTGCAAACGCCATCCATGAAGGAGCTATGGCTTTTTTATTTAGTGAGTATAAAATTCTCGTAATATTCGTAGCTATTTTAGCTGCAGTTATTTTTGTAGCAGGTACTTTTATCGGAGGAGGAGGTTTACCGCCTCAAACTGCTATTGCCTTTATTATTGGAGCTATCTGTTCAGTATCAGCAGGTTATATTGGTATGAACGTAGCTACTAAGGCTAATGTTAGAACTGCTAATGCAGCTCAAGAAAGTGCTAATAAAGCTTTAAACATAGCATTTTCCGGTGGAGCTGTTATGGGAATGTCTGTAGTTGGTTTGGGATTGATTGGCTTAGGAATTGTAACATTTTTATTTGACGATCCTAGCGTGATTAATGGATTCGCATTAGGAGCAAGTTCTATTGCTTTGTTTGGACGTGTGGGCGGTGGTATTTATACTAAAGCTGCTGACGTAGGTGCTGACCTGGTTGGTAAGGTAGAAGCTGGAATACCTGAAGATGATCCCCGTAACCCGGCTGTTATTGCCGATAACGTTGGTGATAACGTTGGTGACGTGGCTGGTATGGGTGCTGACTTGTTTGAGTCTTATGTAGGTTCTATTATTGCCGGTATGGCTTTGGCTGTAGCTTTAGATTTAGGCCAAAATGCAGTTATTTTGCCAATGATGATTGCGGCTGCCGGAGTAGTTGCTTCTATTATAGGAAGTTTCTTTGTTAGAACTGGAGAAGGTTCTAATGCTTCCAAAGCTCTTAACACAGGTGAATTTGTAGCCATGATTCTTTCTTTAGGTGCTACATACTTCCTTACCACGAGACTATTGCCTACCGCCGGTGAAGTTACTGGTAATGGCGTATTTATTGCTACTGTTGCTGGTCTTATTGCCGGATTTGCCATTGGTAAAATAACCGAATATTATACTTCAGGAGATTTTAATCCTGTTAAAGGTATTGCAAAATCATCAGAAACCGGTGCTGCAACTAACATCATTTCTGGTTTAAGTGTTGGTATGATTAGTACTATGTTACCTATCATTGTAATTGTTATTGCTATATTAGTTGCTTTTAAATTCTCAGGTCTTTATGGAATAGCTTTAGCAGCTGTAGGGATGCTATCTGTTACAGGTATGGTTGTTGCCGTCGATGCTTACGGTCCTGTTGCTGATAATGCCGGCGGTATTGCTGAAATGTCCGGCTTAGATCCTAAAGTACGTAAAATCACAGATGCCTTAGATGCAGTTGGTAATACTACTGCTGCTATCGGAAAAGGATTTGCTATCGGTTCTGCAGCTTTAACGGCTTTGGCTCTCTTCAGTGCCTATACAAAAGCAGCAGGGATTGATACTATAGATATTTTAAATCCTGCTGTTGTAGCCGGTCTCTTTATCGGTGGTATGTTGCCTTATGTTTTCTCAGCTTTGACCATGAGTGCTGTAGGTAGAGCAGCTGGTGACATGATTGAAGAAGTACGTAGACAGTTTAAAGAAATATCCGGCATTATGGAAGGTACTGCTAAACCTGAATATGCAAAATGTGTTAGTATTAGTACCCATGCCGCTTTAAGAGAAATGATTATTCCTGGTTTGTTGGCAGTTATTGTTCCCATTGTTATTGGTCTGATCCCTGGCTTAGGTAAAGAAGCTTTGGGAGGGCTGTTAGCAGGTGCTTTAGTTTCCGGTTTCTTATTAGCTATCATGATGGCTAATGCCGGTGGTGCTTGGGATAATGCTAAAAAGTATATTGAAGGTGGAGCCCATGGTGGAAAAGGTTCAGAAGCTCACTCAGCAGCAGTTACAGGTGATACTGTAGGAGATCCTTTCAAAGATACTTCCGGCCCATCAATCAATATCTTAATTAAATTAATGACTATTGTTTCTCTTGTATTTGCACCTCTTTTCATGTAATATTTAAAATATGGAAATTACAATGCCCGGTTTATATAACCGGGCATTTGTTATATCTGCGCTTTCATTGCTTTATCTTCAGAAATTAGGATATAATATAGTTAATTGTGGCAAGGGAGGCTTTAAGATGGAAAAATACCGCATTTTAGGTAAAACAGGTTGGAAGGTCTATGGAATGGGATTCGGAGGAATTCCTATTCAAAGGGTTTCTTATGAAGAAGCCGAGAAAATAATTGCTGCTGCTATAGATAAAGGAATTAATTTTATTGATACTGCTAGGGGTTATACTGATAGTGAGAGTAAAATCGGAAAAGCCTTAAAAGGAAAACGAAGTAAAGTTTTATTAGCTACTAAATCTATGGCCCGTACATATCAAGAAATGAAAAATGAAATTGAAACAAGTTTGAATAATCTTGATACTGACTATATTGATTTATATCAATGTCATAATGTTGGAACTAGTAAGGCTATGGAGCAGATATTAGGGCCCCGCGGGGCTTTGGAAGCTTTATTTGAGGCAAAAGAAGCGGGGAAAATTCGAGAGCTGGGTATTACTGGCCATAAAGCTGAGCTAGTTATAAAAGGGATGGAAACAGGGGAATTTGCTACGGTACAAATCCCTTATAATTTTATTGAACGGTCTCCTGAAAAACAGGTGATTCCTCTGGCACATAAACTTAATATGGGTATTATTGTAATGAAGCCTTTAGGTGGAGGGATCTTCTCCAAACCGGAGCTGGTTTTGCGTTTTCTGTTGGGACAAGATGTATCAGTACTGATTCCCGGTATGGACAGTATTAAACAGGTGGAACAAAACACAGAACTTTTAGAAAACCATCAATTTTTATTACCTGCTGAGTTAGATTATCTTCAAAAAGAGGCCCGAGAAGTAGGTGACCATTTTTGTCGTCGCTGCGAATATTGTAAACCCTGTCCCCAAGGAGTGGATGTTACCAATACATTGTTAATTCAGGGGTATTATGAACGCTATAACTTAAAAGAGTGGGCCAAAGCTCGTTACGAGTCTCTAGCTGTTAAAGCAGATGCTTGTATAGAATGTGGTGTTTGTGAAGAACGTTGCCCTTATTCCTTACCTATTAGAGAGATGTTGAAAAAAGCCCATAAAGTTTTGTTGGGGTAAAAGTATATGAGTATAGTCCATCGCAATGCTTCCCCCTTTTATTGGGAAGGTAATAATAAGGTGATTTGCTTATTGATCCATGGCTTTACAGGGTCTCCATCTGAAATGAGGTTGATGGGAGAGTATTTAAGGAAGGGTGGTTTTGGGGTATCTTGCCCAGTGCTTCCCGGTCACGGTACTACTGTGGAAGAATTGGCAGACAAGAGTTGGCATGATTGGTACCGAGCGGTATGGAATGAATATCAAAGACTAAACGAATTACATCCTGATAAGAAAATTATCCCTATAGGTTTATCTATGGGAGGAGCTCTGGCTCTACATCTTGCTGCTAATGAAACTATTATGGGACTTGTGCTGCTAAGTACTCCTATTTATATTAAGAATTGGCGTACCCACTTTGCTCCGTTGTTAGGTTTAGTGTATGATTACAAAGAAAAACCAATTTCCTCTGAACAATGGAAAAAAGAACTTGAACAAGGACAATTTTCTTATCGAAAAACGCCGTCTAAAGCTTTTCTTTCTTTGAAAGAATTAATTAAGCAGGTTAAAAGGGAACTTTCTCTTATAGAATGTCCTACCTTGATAGTTCAATCTAAGAATGATGGAACAGTGCACCATAAGAGTGCCAACTATATCTTTCAAGAGTTAAACAGTGGGGAGAAAAAATTAATGTTCTTAGAAAAATCGGGACATGTTATTACCCTTGGTCAGGAACGGGAGCTAGTTTTTCAGGCTGTAGAGGAGTTTTTGCAGCAGTTTATATGCAGTACATAAAGGGGGCTTACTTTTGGAATTATCGTATGATCATTATTGTTTTGGCTGTGGGGAACGTAATCCCCAGGGTTTACAATTAAAGTTTTCAAAAGAGGGGGAAAAGGTAGTAACCCACTTTATACCTCAGGAATTTCATCAGGGTTATCCAGGTATAATGCATGGTGGTATAACCAGTACTCTCTTAGATGAGGCCATGTCTACTTGTTTGCATATCCTTGATTTGGTAGGTGTAACGGCTAGACTGGAGGTTCGTTTTAGAAAAAATATACCTATAAATAGTCCCCTACAGATAGAAGCACGGATTACTAAGAGCAGAAAAACTCTGGTAGATACAGAGGGAAGAATTCTGTTTGCTGATGGTGAGATAGCTGCTGAAGCCAAAGGGCGTTTTATGATTATTGATGCCGACCATGATATTCATGTAAGTAAAAATTGAAAAAATGGGCAGGATATTGGATATCCGGCCCATTTTATAATATTGTGAGGGATTTTAAGATGATGAAAGATGAATTATTAGAATATATGTGGAGACATTCTTATAAGCCTTTGACAGCTGAAGAGTTGGTAGAGGACTTGGAGGTGGAAGATAAGGCCCAATTTCTTAATATGCTTACAGAAATGGAACAAGAGGGTCTGATTATTTTAAATCGTAAAGGACGCTATGGTCTGCCCCAAAGAATGAATTTATTGGTAGGACGTTTACAAGCCAAGCCCCAGGGATATGGTTTCCTAATACCTGATGATCCTCAAGCTCAAGATGTTTTTATTAGTGGTAAAGAGCTAAATAGTGCCATGCATAATGATCGGGTAATTGTTCGTCTGCACAAGCATTTAGAAGATGGTCGGAAGCGGGAAGGTGAAGTTATCCGTATTCTAAAGCGGGCTAATGAACAAATAGTAGGTACTTATGAAAGCAACCGGTATTTTGGCTTTGTAATTTCTGATGATAAGCGTCTGAGTTATGACATTTTTATACCTAAAGGGGAAACCGGAAATGCCCAGGATGGTGATAAGGTAGTAGTTGAAATTCTAAAATGGCCGGAGTTGCGGAGGAATCCGGAAGGAAGAATCATTGAAGTATTAGGGGCCAAGGGCGAACCAGGCATCGATATCTTATCTATCGTGCGCAAGTATCAGTTGCCGGAAGCCTTCCCTCAAGAAGTTCTAGATGAATCGGAAAGGATATCTTTAAAAATTGATGAGCAAGAATATGAAAAACGGAGGGATTTGCGCAAGCTTTCCATGGTAACTATTGATGGAGAAGATGCCAAAGATTTGGATGATGCTGTAAGTCTAGAAAAACTAGCTAATGGTAATTACAAGCTGGGTGTTCATATTGCTGATGTGGGCTATTATGTAAAAGAAGGAAGTCTTTTAGACCAAGAGGCTTTAAAGCGAGCTACCAGTGTGTATCTAGTTGACCGAGTTATTCCTATGCTTCCACCCCGCCTTTCTAATGGGATATGTAGTCTCAATGCCCATGAGGACCGATTAGCCATGACATGTATGATGGAAATTGATCAGCAGGGTGAATTAGCTGATTATGAAATATTTCCCTCTGTAATACAGGTACAAGAACGTATGACATATAATGATGTGAGAAAGATACTGCAGGACGATGAGGCAGAGCTTAGGGAACGTTATGCTGATCAAGTAGAAATGTTTAAGCAAATGGAAGAATTATGTTTAATTTTAAGAAAGAGACGGATAAATCGGGGATCAATAGACTTTGATTTCCCGGAAAGTAAAGTAAAGTTGGATGAAGGGGGAACTCCTCTAGAAATTGTTAAGCGAGAGCGTTCTATTGCAGAGATGGTTATTGAAGAGTTTATGATCGCTGCTAATGAAACGGTGGCTCAGCATTTCTATTGGCTGGAAATACCCTTCCTATATCGTGTTCATGAAGAACCTGATTTGGATGATATCACTGATTTAAATGAATTTTTGGGTGCTTTTGGTTATTATATTAAGGTTAATAACCGGGGAGAAATTAGCCATCGGGCATATCAACAGATTGTAGAAAGGGTGAAAGAAAGGCCCGAGGAGAGAACAGTTAATATGATGATGCTTAGGTCTATGAAACATGCCCGCTATGCGGCGGAAGCTCTAGGGCATTTTGGTCTGGCTTCACAATACTATTCCCATTTTACTTCCCCTATCAGACGTTATCCTGATTTAGCTATACATAGAGTTATTAGAGAAGTATCGTCTAAGGGCAAGCTCACTAAAGAAAGGCATAAGCAACTAACGGCCATGATGACTAAATATGCCGAGCAATCTTCTTTACAGGAGAGAATTGCTGAAGATGCGGAACGGGAATCTGTAGAACTAAAAAAAGTGGAGTATATGAAAAATTATGTGGGAGACACATTCACGGGTATAATCAGTGGAGTAACTTCCTTTGGCTTTTTTGTTGAACTGCCTAATACTGTAGAGGGATTAGTTCATGTTTCAACTTTAGATGATGATTATTATCAATTTATGGAAAAGCATTTAATGCTGGTAGGGGATCATACCAAAAAAACATTTCGAATTGGCGACGTGGTGCGGGTCAAAGTTACTAAAGTTAATTTGGCTGAGCAAACTATTGATTTTGAATTGCTTCCCGAAGAGAAGAAGAAAGAGAAAAAACGCAGTAAAGGAAAGAAAAGATTCTTGGTGAAGTAGTTAGAGAAATCTAGGGAGGGTTGCACCAAGATAGGCAGGGCTGATATAATAGAGAAGAAGGGGTAATAGCTTATCCTTGTCAGAATTGTAATAATTTGATATAATATATATCCTGGTTATTCCTCAGAATAGGTTAAAGGAGAAGCAACAATGGCTCAAGCATCTGTTAAAGTTGTAACAGAAAATCGTAAAGCCCGGCATGATTATCATATTGAAGAAACCTTTGAGGCAGGAATCGCTTTAACCGGTACAGAAGTTAAGTCTTTACGGGCAGGTAAGGCTAATTTGAAGGACAGTTATGCTCAAGCAGATAATGGAGAAATGTATTTGTTCAATATGCATATCAGTCCCTATGAACAAGGAAATCGCTATAATGTAGATCCTGTTCGAGCCCGTAAGCTCCTTATGCACCGTGCTGAAATTAATAGGTTGTATGGTAAAGTTAAACAGCAGGGTTTAACTCTAGTGCCATTACGTGTTTACTTCAAGCGGGGTCGGGCCAAAATAGAGCTGGCTCTAGCCAGAGGTAAGAAAACTTACGACAAAAGGGAAGCCCTGGCCAAAAAAGATGCTCAGCGGGAAATTGAGCGCAACATGAGAGCTAAAGATAAATATTGATGTACCACAGAAAAGCTTTCACTAGTTTTTTTGGCAATTATTAAAAAATCTACTATGGTTTCTATATAATAAGACGAGATGATTTTCTTGCAGAGTAATAAAATTTTTGGGGGTGTACTGGTTTCGACGGGGGAAGCGGTGGCAGGAGAAGCGAGTCGAGGTTGCATTTGCTCGTAAAAACGGTGCACAAAAAATTAAACGCTAACGATAATTACGCTTTAGCTGCTTAATTGCAGTCTAACCTCTTACCTTCTGTGTCTGCGGTGAGGGATAAGAGGTCATTATAGCAGACTACTTTCGGGTAAGAGTCTCATAGCTCGGGGGGAAATTAATGGGACTGGCTGGAAGAAATCCTGCTTGTGGGAGTTCTGAAGGCGAGATTTAAAGCACAAGCTACGCTCGTAGATGCTTCTGTGGTCGGTCCTTCGGACAGGGGTTCGATTCAAGAAGAGTCGCCTTATCCGGCAACGGGTAAGTGAATAATCTGGCTTAATCGGTGAAACCTAAGGCAGCTTTTGTTGCTAAGGCAATACCGAGGAGTATGAGGTGAAAACTAACAGCTCTGTATCGACTTATAGGCTCCTAAGCCTTAGATAGGGAAGGGGCACTAGGATGAAAGTGTTTAAAACTAAATTATGCTTTCATAAGACGCCAGACAACTTTTGAAGTTGAAGATATAGTCAGCACCGTGCGAAAGTACGGATAAAGCGTCCCCTCACCTCCACCAAATTTGATATAAAAAAACTCAGGTTTGTATAATGAACCTGAGTTTTTTCATTTATCTCTGAGGTTTCCTCTTTTTTAATTTACAAATATATCCAAGAAACGTATTATATATAATGGTGGTTATATAAGGAAACACATTGGAGAAAATGTAATAATCATACAAGAATTTTATTGGATGCTGATGAAAAAAATGTAGCTATCATCGGGAATCGTACTATGGTGCCCCTGCGTTATGTATCTGAAAAACTAAACGCAAATGTGCTATGGTTTCCCAGTGAGCGCTCTGCGAAAGTAGTTAAATGATATTAAATAATGTAAGAGATAACGGATATATAGTTATCTCATAAAAGGGCATTAGTGCTTCACTAGAAATATCCCCTAACTATTTTAAAGAGAAGGGGGTTATTTTTTTAAATCCATATTATTGTAAGTAAATTGTTTCTTTATAATTAATGTATAATTAATAAGTGAAATTAAAAAGATTACTAATTTACAAGAAATAGTTGGTTTTAAATAATACAAGATTAATAAGGGAAATAGTTTTAGTTTGACATCATAGCAAAAGGAGATGATACAGTTGCAGTCCGTAGAGAAATTACTTACTGTAAAGATTAGTCCCCCGCAAATTGGTGCTGAAACCATCACGAGACAGAGGTTGCTAAAAAGCTTTGACGGATATAGTTATAAGAAGTTAACCACAGTATCAGCTCCTACGGGATACGGAAAGACTGTATTAATTTCTCAATTTGCAAAGCAAGTGAATCAACCGGTTGTATGGTATCAATTGGATGAATTTGATAATGATTTGACCATATTTATTAGGTATTTTATTGCAGGTATTGCGAGAAAAATTCCCCATTTTGGATGGCAGACCTTGGATTTTATTGAACAACAGAAAGATGTCTGCAAACATGTGCGCTCCATCGTTGTGCTTATTGCAAATGAATTAGAAGCTAGAGTACAAGAAGGTCTGGTATTTATTCTTGACGATTATCATTTAATTAAGGAAACTATGATTTATAAATTTATGGAAGAATTAATTGAATACCTTCCCCAGGGAGTACATATAGTAATTTCAAGTCGTTATGTATTACCTTTAAAATATTCTCGCTTAAAGGCTCATGGATTAGTAAATGAAGTCACCTATGAAAGTTTAAAGTTTAGCCGAAATGAAATCAGGGTATTTCTTGACTTTCATAAGGGAAGTGGAATTTCTAAAGATATAATAGAGAAAGCAGAAATAGAAACAGATGGATGGGCAGTTGCTCTGTCTTTGATTAAAGCTTCACTTGTGAGAAGGGAAGAAGTTAAAAGGGATTTAGATTTAATGCAATGGAAAAGTCGTGAAGAAGTATATAATTATCTTGCAGAAGAGGTTTTTAATCAATTATCAGAAGAATTGCAAACGTTTTTAATACATACATCGATACTGGATGTAATTACTCCCAATATTTGTGATGAGTTGCTTGAACGAAATGATACAAAGGAAATTTTGGCAAATTTAATGAAGCGCAATATATTTTTACTGAAAATAGAAGAAGGGGGAAATACCTATCGCTATCATCATTTGTTTCGCGATTTCTTACAAGAACGCTTAGGAAAGAAAAAACAAATATTTTTAGAAAAAGCGGGACAATACTACTTAACTAAGGGAGAGTTTCAACAGGCCATTGAATATTATCTAACTGCAGGATTATATGAAAAAGCTGGTCTAGCTATTGAAAAAATAGGGATAGAAATGCTCAAATCCGGAAAATGGCAGACTGTAAATCGTTGGATAGAAAAGATTCCAAAAGAAAATATAAAGAAATCTGCTTGTTTTATGCTACTCAAAGGTGTTGTATATAGCAATAAAGGAATGTGGAATGAAGCACTTATACAACTTGATGGGGCTATAGAGATATTTCTCTCCTCGGGAAATCAAGAAGGGGTTTTAAGTGCACGTTTTCAAAAATCTATTGTACTTAGGAGAAGGGGATTATCAGATAAAAGTCTGAAGCTGTTGAATGAAATACTTGCTAGCGTATATTCATTGCCCATTTTAAAATGGTATGATGTTATGCTGGAAAAAGTAAATATTCTTTTGTGGACTGGATCTTTAAATGAAGCTGTTGAAACCTTAAAACAAGGAATTGAATCTGCACAGCATGATGAAGAACACGGGCTAGTTGCTTATTTTATGGAACATCTGGGTGCTACTTATTATGCTACGGGAGATTATTATAAAGCTGTGGAATTTTATGAAGCTGCAAAAGAACGATATATACAAGTATATAATCCTCTTTCTACGATAGAAAAGGAACGCTATTCCCAACGAACGACCCTGGCCCGTATTTATCGGGATTGGGGAGAATTAGAAAAAGCATGGGAACTGATTCAAGAAGAAATTAATATTAAAGAGGAACTGGGCTTAATGGATGATTTACCTCGAGCCTATCATCAGTTAGCATTAATCTGTAACGATTTAGGAGAAAAAGAAGAGGCTGAAAGGCATTTTCAACATGCGGACGAATTATATAATAAGTTAGATAGAAGAGATTTTCAGTGGACCTGGCATCGAGCATTATATGGAAGAATTTTAATAAAGAACGGAAAATCTCAAAAAGGAAAGCTTCTAATAAAAAAAGCTATAGAACGAGCAAAAGAAAACTCAGATTTCAACTTAGCAGTTTGTGAGTTTATTGGGGCTTGTGGCTATATATCGTGTGGACAGATAAATGAAGCATTAATACTTTTGGAACATGCATTAGAAGAAGGAAAAAATATTGGGGCAAAGAATTTAATTTGTCAGTGTTATTGGATACTTTCGAATATATATTTAAATATTGGAAATGAAGAAAAAGCCAAGGAATATGCCCTTAATTGTTTTACCTTAGCCAGAGACGGAAATTATATGCAAGTTTTTTTGTCTTATGAGACAACCTCCTTCCCCATAATAAAACTTGCAATAGAAATGGGAATAGAGGAAGGATTTATCGAGAAGATTGTCCTAAGACTAGGAAGAAGAGCTCAAGAGATGTTGCAAGAACTAGTAAAAAGCCCACATTTAGATATAAAACAGAGAGCAAAGCAATTACTATTACAGGTGGAGGGGAAAGAGATTATTCCCCTGGAGAGAATTTTATTAAATCCTCCCCAGGAAAAAACACAAGAGAATGAGTTAGCGATAGTTTATTGCTTTGGAAACTTTGAAGTATTTGGAAAAGGTGATTCCCAGCCTGTTCAATGGAAGACTAGTAAAGCGAAGGAACTATTTGCTTATTTAATTAAAAATAGTAATAAAACAATAAATAAAGAAAGGATATTAGAAGACATCTGGCCCGAAATGGATCCTGAACAGACTTCCAAGTGGCTGCATACATACATTTACCAAATCAGAAAAGTTTTGAAAAACTTTGGTATAAGAAAAGGATTGATATACGAACACAAGGGATATCGTTTGGAAAGCCAAAGGGTAGTGTGCGATGTAGATAAATTTGAGTATATTATTAATAATTATCGACTGGAAGAAAAAGATAATCAGCTTAAATATTTAATAAAAGCAATTAATTTATACCGGGGCGAGTATCTGGAAGGATGCTATAGTAAATGGATTATAGAAGAAAAACATCGCTTGGAAGGTCTCTATCTATTAGCACTGGAAAGATTGGCAGAGAGATATATAGAGGATAAAGAATATAAGCAAGCAGTGGATTGTTTAAATAGGTTGCTGAAAACAGCACCCTTATTGGAGAAAGTTCATGAAATGTTGATGATTATTTATGAAAAAATGGGTAATAGAATTGCAGCTATTACTCAGTATGAAAATTTTTATCAAACAATAAAGAGCGAACTAGGGGTTGAGCCTAGAACACAAATGAAAGCTTTATATAATAAGCTTATGGAAGCAAATAAGGAATAAATGAAAAATAATATTTATGAGATAAAAAAATGGCAGATAATGATCTGCTATTTTTTATGTTCAAAATCCATTCAGAATTTATTCAGAATGAAACAGTATTATAAAAGTATAATAATTTAGGACTTTTTAAGGGGTGATATGTTTTGAAAAAGGTTATAGCAATTATTTTTGTCTTTTTTCTAAGTTTTGGATTGTTCTCTTTTGTAGATAACAGTATTGCATGGGCTGAAGAAATTACTGGTGGAACTAATTATGAAAATGCCCCGTTATTGACAGAAGAAACTACGTCTGTTGTTGTGACTGTTAAGCAATTTTGGAATGATATGGGGCAAGAAATGTATGCACCGCTAGGTAGAATCTTCAAGTTTAAACCTAGCGAATCAGGGGTGTATACTATCACAACTGCAGGAATTGAAGATGATACAAATACTTTTTGTTTTACTGTTGACGAAGCAGGCGAACCGTATAATAAAAATATATATTATTACGATAATATTATTAAATTTAATCATAAATTAGAGGGATTAGTGGCAGGAGAAACTTATTATATTTCTATAGACGCTCGTTCGAGGTACTCAACAAATTATACAATAAGCTTCGATAGGCCTTTAATGTCTTCTTCCGCAGAGAGTAATGATGCCACCTTATCAGGTATAACAGTTGATAATATAGCAGTAACAAATTTTGATTCTGCAAACACTACCTATGATTTAGGACTTACCACTAAATCAAGCATAGAAATAAATGCAATAACAAATGACCCCAATGCTGCAGTATCAGGGGATATCAGTGCTCAAGACCTTTCTATTGGACAAAATACTTTTATCCTAACAGTTACCGCAGAAGACGGTACAACAACAAAAGATTATATTATTAATATTATAAGAGAGCAAATTACAATCGATCCCATAGAAGATATAAAAGTAGATAGACTTGAAGAATCTTTACCTAGGGTATATGTACGGGATAAAAGTGGACAAATTGTAGACGGAAAAGTAGTGAAATATACTTGTGATGAATTGAGTGATTATGCAACAATTTTTAGTTCTGATCGTTGTATTTATTTTAATGAAGACATACCTGTAGGCACTTATGAGGTGACAGTGTCTTTGGAAGATAACTCTGCAGAACCTATAACATTTAATATTATAATTAGGAGTTCCATAGTACTCTCACCAGATCATACAGAATTAGTAAAAGATGGTACAGAGAAAAATTTTATAGTCCCATTACCTGAGGTTACGGTTTTAGATGCTGAAGGAAATCCGGCATTAGATGCTGATGGAAATCTGCTTAAAGAGAAGTGTAGGCCTGTAGGAGCAGATTTTATGGATTATATAGTAGGTGAACCTACAGAAAATGACTTCTATATTAGTAAGAGTATTCCTTTAGGCGCTTATGCATTGAGATATGGTATACCAACTGAAAAATTAGTATCCAAGGATTTTAAGATTATTATAAGAAACCCCAGTATTACCTACACAGCAGGAGAGGGCGGAAGCATAACAGGTGATATTATACAATCAGTAGCTCCTGGGGAAAATGGTACAGAGGTAACGGCAGTACCGGAAACTGGCTATAAATTTGTGAAGTGGAGCGATGGTGAAACTAAAGCCTCAAGAACCGATACAAATATTACAAGTGATATAAATTTAACAGCAGAATTTGCTGAAAATGGAAAAGTAAGTGAAGTAACTATTGATAAACCTTGGGATGGAAGTACACTGCAAGCTTCAGTAGAAGCAAAACTAAGTGGCAACCCTGTCACTGATATAACCACTCTCAACATAACAGCGGGAGAGCTGACAGATGCTGATGTAATGTGGATTACTAATAATTTAGAAAATCTAACAATACTTAATATAATAGGGGCTACAATTTTTACAGACGAAACTTTACCGGAGTATGCATTTTCAAAATATAATTATGGTAGTGTATATACAAAATTAGCCAAATTAGAAAAAGTAACCATAGATATAGATGATAGTAAAATTATAAAATTTAGCAACTTTGCATTTGTTAATTGTGGTAAATTAACAAATGTCAACTTGCCAAACGTTACAGAATTTGGTAGTGATGCATTTGCTAATTGTGGTGCATTAACAAGTGTTAACTTGCCAAAAGTCACACAATTTGGTGATAGTGCATTTAATGGTTGTACCAAAGCTATTTCTATGACCTTAGGTGCAAAACCACCTACTATTAATGATTTTGGATCTTATATACCTGAGGGTGATCCTATTATTATAGTACCTGAAAGTGTAAAGGGTACATATGATGAAGCAGACTCAAGCAATGATGATGGTTATTGGTATCAATGGAAAATTGAAACTATAGACGAAACTCCCCCGACCGTTACAGAAGTAACAATGGAATCAAACAACGCAGATAAAACATTAGCAAAAGTAGGGGATACAATAACCCTAAATATAACAGCCAGTGAAGCAATACAGGAGCCTACTGTGTCTATAGCCCAAAATGCAGCGGTGGTAAGTGATGCGGGTGACGAAGATGCCTCTACTTGGGAAGCGACATATACTATGCAGAGTAAAGATACAGAAGAAGCTATAAGATTTACACTGGATTTTAAAGATCTTGCTGGAAATTCTGCGGAACAGGTAACAGCAGTAACATCAAGGAGTACAGTACCCTTTGATAAAACAGCACCAACAGTAACAAACTACAGCCCGGTAAATGGTGTAACAGATGTAGCCCTAGACAGCAACGTAGAGATAATCTTTGGTGAAAATATAGAAAAAGGCACAGGGAATATAAAGATATTTAGAGCAAATGATGGCAGTGTAACAGAGATAATCTATGCTGCAAGTGATAAAGTAAGTGTTATGGGTGCTAAAGCAACTATAAATCCAGAAAACGATTTAGCAAATGGAACAGAATATTATGTACAGATAGAGAATGGTAGTTTCATAGATGAGGCGGGAAATGCCTATGTGGGAATCAGTGATAAAACGACCTGGAGCTTTACAACAGGAGCACAACCAGATACTCAAGTTCCCACAATAGAAAGCTTTAGTCCAGCCAAGGGAGCAACAGAAGTAGCCATAGACAGCAACTTAGAGATAATCTTTGGTGAAAATATAGAAAAAGGAACAGGGAATATAAATATATTTAGAGCAAACGATGGCAGTGTAACAGAGATAATCTATGCTGCCGGTGATAAAGTAAGTGTCATGGGGTCTAAAGCAGTAATAGATCCAGAGAGTGATCTAGAATATGAAACAGAATATTATGTACAGATCGAGAATGGTAGTTTCATAGATGAGGCGGGAAATGCCTATCTGGGAATCAGTAATAAAACAACTTGGAGTTTTAAAACTATCAGTCAGAATAACAGTACTGGAGGAAGCAGTAATAAAGGAAATTCCGATAGCGGTAATAAGGAAAATATAAAAGTAAAAGTAAATGGTCAGACCCAGACAGGTTTAGGTCAGGCTCAAACCCAAATCAAAAATGGACAAATAGTAACTATAGTAAAAGTTAATGGACAAAAACTAAAACAAAAGCTAGAGCAAGAGGGACAAGGGCCTACAGTAACTATTCCGGTTCAAAACCAGAGAGGAATAGTAGTTGGAAAGTTAAACGGCCAGATGGTTAAGACCATGGAAGAGAACGCAGCTGTTTTAGAAATAAGTACGGATAAAGCAGGATATATCTTACCAGCTAAGCAAATCAAGATAGATCAAGTATCCAAGGCGCTAGGACAACAGGTGTCACTAAAAGACATCATAGTAGAGGTGGAAGTTGGAGAAACACCAAAAGAAATGGTCAAGGTAGTAGAAAATACAGCTAGTAAAGATAACTTTACCTTAGTAGTCCCACCGGTAGATTTCACAGTAAAATGTACCCATAGAGACCAAACAATAGAAGTAAAAGGATTCAGTAATTATGTAGCAAGAATAATAGCCATACCAGATGGAGTAGATCATAATAAAATAACAACAGGTTTAATAACGTATCCAGATGGAACAACCTGTCATGTACCAACTAAAATTATACAAATAGAGGGTATATACTATGCAAAAATCAATAGCTTAACCAATAGTACCTATACCGTGATTTGGAATACTAAAAACTACCAAGATGTAAAGGAACATTGGGCTCAAGCAGTATGTAATGAGATGGGAGCTAGAAAGGTAGTAGAAGGAACAACAGAAGAGATGTTCAGTCCAGATCAGCAGGTAACTAGACTAACCTTTACCCAAGCTATAGTAAGAGCATTGGGAATAGGAGAAAAAGGAACCCAATGCAAATTCACTGACGTAGACCAAAACAAGCCCTATTTTGGAGCAGTAGCTACAGGATGTGAATACAGCCTGGTCGGTGGGTATGAAGATGACACTTTTAGAGCCTTTAATAATGTGACCCGAGAAGAAGCAGCAGCATTATTAGTAAGAGCAATGAAGATAGCGGGATTAAAAACAGACTATACAGAAATAGAGTTACAACAAGAGTTGAACAGATTTGTAGACGAAGAAGAGATAGGAGCATGGGCTAGGGAAGTAGTAGCCATCTGTGTCAAAAATGATATGATAGTAGGTAATGAAAGAGGAGAATTTATGCCCCAGGAGAAGATGACCAGGGCTCAATTAGCTGCTATCATGATGAGAATGTTGCAAAAGGCGGAGTTGATTTAAATATCTTAAAAAGCTCAGGTTCACATAATGGACCTGAGCTTTTAATTTAAATTGAATTAAAATATCGGCTAATGTGGACTCGGTTTAGATGTACTCTTAACCGGCTTTTGTGCTATGATTTAACAAGAAATCATTATATTTTGTGAAGATTTATTTGCACCAAAAGAGACGAAATATAATTTAAACAGTATATTTGTGATTTGAAAGCATTATTAGGAGGAGCTTTATGGAATTAGAACTGTTTAGTTTTGTAAAAGGGGTTACAGAGTGTCTAGAAAGTTCAAGAAGTGAATTATTAAATGCATGTAAGGATATAGAATTATATTTTGAAGAAATTTTGTCAGCACATAATGAAGGACATTTTAAAATTACTTCGAGAGTAAAATCTACACTAAGTTTAAAGGAGAAAATACTCAGGAATAGTTATTATAAGAAATATAAATTTCCAGAGCAGTTAATAGCCAATCTTTCAGATTTAATAGGTATTAGGGTTGAATGTAGATTTATTGAGGATGAAAATGAAATATATAAAGTATTAAGAAAACATTTTAGCCAAAAAAATTCTGAAGGATATTATTATAATTCCATTAATAAAAATATAAGATTGGAATTAGAAAGTGAACAGCCACAAAAACAAAAAAATGGGTTTGAAATCTTTAGAATAGATGGGCTTTACGAAAATAATAATAAAACTGTTAATTTTGAATTACAAATTAAATCTCTAGTTAATGTATTTTGGGGTGAAATTGAACACAAAGTAATATATAAAAATAGTAATTATACTTTAGGAAATCAATTTCTAAAGAACATAATGCTGTCTATTAAGGAAAATCTTCTTATGATAGATAATCAACTTCTTGCAATAGATAATCAGTTCAATAAAATGAATGCTATTGATCCAACAGTTAGAAAAGGACAACTGGAAACATTGCTTGCAAAAATAATTTATGATATTTATTCAATAAAAATGAAGAATAGTATTGGCTTTATTGTAGATTTTAGAGATTCATGTGATACTATAATGAAATATATTTTTAGAACGAATAATGCTGAAAAATTAGCTGATTACAGTGATATTTTATTAAAGACATTAGCTAGATTAAATGATATCAGTAAAAATGACATTAGCTTTAATAGTGAGATAAAATTTGAGAGAAAGCTATGCTTTGAGGATGAATTTTGTAATATTATCGGCAATACAATAGTAATGTCAATAAATAATGATTTTAAGTGGAATTTATTTTTCAGAATACTATTTGAAATTGAACTAGGAAACAACGCTGAAGACTTTGAAACTTTTATGAAATTTATTCAAAATAGATTCTACAGCAATAAGAGTTTTGCAAAATTGTATTTATCATTTGATAAAGAAGAAGCAAATAAAATACTAAATCTACTCATGAAGGAAATAGCTTATAGTTTTAAAATTATCGACTCTATAAAATTTATATATGAGTAAATTGCATATTTCTGAGCCCAACAATAGCAATACATTTTAGGGCATAAAAAAGGACTTCACCCCTAAAATTTCGAATTATCAAGTGATCAAACAATCAACCCGAAAGGAGTGAAATCACTTGTATATTCGA
>JAHDSB010000185.1 GCA_018433015.1 Clostridia bacterium
TGATTGTCGACGAGAAAACCCTTTACAAAATATGGTTAAATCAAGGGTGTTAAGTATTTTTGATAATCGTGTTTCTGGTTCATATTTTAGTAATTCTTCAAAGGAAAATAGCGATGGTTGTCGAATATACAAGTGACTTCAGTCCTTTCGAGTTGATTGTTTGGTCACTTGATAATTCGAAATTTTAGGGGTGAAGTCCTTTTTTATGCTCTAAAATGTATTGCTATTGTTGGGTTTAGAAATATGCAATTCTCTCAATTATTTTGAAATAGAAGAGGGTAGTGCTATAAGTCTTCAGAATATTCAAGTTGTACAGAATGAGTTTTTAACTGTACCACAACAAGGGAAAATTAGAGAAATTTTAACATGGTTGATCCATAATAATTATTTAAAACAGGCTAATGTTGAGTGGTACCTCTTGACACAAGCTGGAGCAAGGTTCTTAGATGAAGTAATTAGCCCCAAGCTTTAAGATAAATATAAAGCTTTAGAGTATAAAAATACAGAGAAGACGTAGAGATATAAATTCACCTGGAAAAATGGGAAATATGCTATATAGTATTATAATAGGAAGATATAATACTATATATAGAGGAGGTATATTACATATGAATAATATCAATGATCGCTTGAGCATAGATGATCGATTAGCAGCTCGCTTTGTCTGCAGCAAATGTGGTGGATCAGGGGCGGAGGTTAAACGGTTTGCTGCTACGGGTACAGGTTTATCGAAACTTTTTGATATTCAGCATAATGTTTTCATTGCTGTATCTTGTCGTAATTGTGGCTATACAGAGATATATAATCCGGAAATATTGGAAGGCAAAGATACAGCAAGCAATATCTTAGATGTGTTGTTCGGAGGATAACATAAAAACACCAGCAAAAACTGGTGTTTTCCCCTTTGAAAGATATAAAGGAGGAGCGGGATGGAATTTAGAAAAGCAGTGGAAACAGATATTAATAATATAATGAATATTATTAAGGAAGCTCAAGTTTACTTCCAAGAGCAGGGCATTGATCAATGGCAGAATAATTATCCTAACTGGGAAGTGATAAGTGAGGATATTGCTGCGGAAATCAGTTACGTATTGTTAAAAGATAGTAATATTGTTGCTACTGCAGCAGTTGCTTTTACCGGAGAAAAAACATATGATGCTGTTTATGAGGGTGAATGGCTTAGTACTAATGAATATGCAGTTATTCATAGGATGGCTGTAGCCGATAAGTATAAAGGGTTAGGATTTTCATCCCATATTATCAAAAAGGTAGAGGAACTTTGTTTAAATAAAGGGGTACGCAGTATAAAAGTAGATACCCATGAAGATAACTTAGCTATGCAAAGGCTACTTAAGAAAAATCAGTTTAAGTATTGCGGCATCATTTTTTTAGAAGATAATAGTAAAAGAATAGCTTTTGAGAAATTATTGTAGATAGTTGGAAGGGTGTTTGTCTACATATTATAAATAGTAGAAATATTTACAGAATTATTGATAGACTCACTGATGTGATTTATTGTGTCGGTGAGTCTAATTTTATATAAAAAAATAATGTGTTAATTAAAACTTTTTGAACGTTTCAAAAGTCTAATTATATGATACTTATTTTACATAAGGTCAATTTATAATTAGGAGGAAGTTTTGGATGGAAGGTATTAAACATATATTGAAAAAAGGACACCTGATATTCCTTGTTTTTCTTTTAGCTAGTATTGTTCTGGGAGGATGTACTAAAGATAAACCAGAAGACGGGACAGATTGTGTAGCTGATTCAAATCCAAAAGATTATGTTGTTGGGGAAATACCTGAAAAGGTTGCAGATGGTGCCAGAGGTGAAAAACTAGGTAAACCTAAAATTATTGAATTTGATCTGGGACAATCTTTGATTAAGCAACAACATGGATCGGAAATGCCCTATCGTATGCAAGGTGTAATGGGTATTCCGGCTGGTGAGGGACAACATCCTGTAGTTGTAGTGCTTCATGGTTCACATTGGGTAGAAACTGAAGAAGATGTTACTGCCAAGCGTTATGATCTCGGATATAAATATCTTGTAGAAGAACTTGCCAGTTATGGATATCTTACTGTCAGCATAAATACTAATGCCCAATATCTTTTGAAATATGGGGAACCGTATATGTTTGAACGCTTGAATGCTATTTTTAACGACAATATAGAAAAATTACAGCAAGCAGTTGAGGGAAATGATGTAGGATATGGTGTGGATTTGACTGGACGTGCTGATCTTACCAAATTATCTATAATTGGTCATTCCCGTGGTGGTCAAGCTCCCTTTTCTATCTATGAAGATCAAAAAAATAGAGGTAGGGACAATATTAAGAGTATGTTATTAATTGCACCAAGTGATGTTTTGCTGTTAGACATTCTTTCTTCGGATGTACCCACTGGAATAATTTTACCTCAGTTAGATGGTGATGTTAGAGCTCTTGATGGTCAAAGATACTTTGATAAGTTTTTCAATTCTTTAGATAGAAAATCTTGGACTTCTCTTGTATATCTGTATGGAGCCAATCATAATTTTTTCAATGAAGCCTTAGATGTAGACGATTCAGAAACATTAAGTGAACCGATTATAGATTATGAAAAGAAATTGAAGCCGGAGGACCAGCGTTTATTCTTAAAGCAATATGCTGTGGATTTCCTTACTAGCGTATTTGATAAACCTGTTCCTAGTATTGGAGTTAGTCCTCAGGAAACTGCTCCCGGCAGTTTATATGGATATAAAGTATTAACATCCCTTGCTGTTCCCAAAAATTCAAAAGTTATTTGGAGACCGAAGGGTGATGAGGATGTTACTTTAAACTTGCTGGGTGGAGAGAACATGGCTGATAATGTACAAGTAAAATTCATTATGGAATCATATGTTCCAATTAATGATCCAGGACCATTTAATCATGCAGGACTGCCAAAAAAACTTGGCTTATTGAGTTTAAATTGGGAGAATAAGGATGCAAGTATTACAACTATGATACCTGAAGATAACAGTGATTTTAGTGACTATGATTCCTTATCATTGTATACATCTCTAGATCCTTCCAACCCCCTTAATCCAAAGGATAAAAACCAATCCTTAACCATAGTAATTAAAGATAAAAATGGAAATTCTGACAGTGTACTAATTGATAGTACTGCCCCAACTATGCATTATCAAAAAGGGCATATAGTTAAAAATCCTTATGCTCCATATTGGTCAACGTATACATCACTTAATTCTCTACGAGTTCGTCTTAAATATTTTGATGAAATTGATTTAGCTTCGGTTGAAAGTGTTTCATTGGTATTTGACCAGACAGATAGTGGAGCTTTGATGGTTGGAGATATGTCATTGTTGAAGGATGCTGATAGGTAAATATATTTTATTAATAGAGCGCAAAGGAAGGGCTTCAGATAATATAGTATTCCGGTAATGTAAAGATTAAAAGTAAATCAATATAAAAATGGAGCAGGGGTTCTTTTGAGTCCCTGCTCCATTTTTATGTATATTCTTTTGCTAGTTTATGTTCATGTCGAAAATTGATATAATTTTGAGAGATGCTATAACTAAGCCATGTAAAATTATCGTTATGGGTTATTCATTTATAGATGAAAACAAATATATAAGGAGACATACTGAATTGGACAAATCAAGTACTATTTGGAATAGGAATTTTATTTTAGTCATTTTTGCAAACTTGTTAGTATTTATTAGTTACTATTTTCTTATTTCTACGTTACCGCTCTATGTTACAGATGTTTTAGGAAAAAATGAAAAGTTCGTGGGATATATTATTGGTATCTTTTCAATTGTATCAGTTATAACCAGACCATTATCTGGTTTTATGTTAGATAATATTGGTAGAAAGAAAATAGTGTTTTTATCCTTAGTTTGTTATTCAGCATGTTTAATAGGATATAATTTTGCCATAAGCTTTATATTATTGTTTATCTTAAGAGCAATGCAAGGCTTTTTTTGGGGTTTTACATCAACGGGTTTTGGTACTATGGCAGCTGATTTAACTCCCACTGAAAAAAGAGGGGAAGGTATAGGATATTATGGTTTATCTACTACCATAGGGATGGCAATTGGACCAAGTATAGCCCTTGGTATTATGAAACATGGTAGTTTTTCCTTGATATTTAATGTTGGTGTTATTTTTGCGCTAATTGGACTAATTTGCTTAGTATTTGTGAAATATAAAGAGAATATTAAAAAAGAAACGAAACAGAGGAAAAAAGTTAATATCAATACATTTATTGAACAAAAAGTAATTTGGATAGCCTTTATGATGTTTTTTGTGGCCGGAGTATATGGAAGTATAATTTCCTTTATTATTCTTTACGGTAAAGACATAGGCGTTACAAATCCGGGGAGATTCTTTTTAATCTACTCCATAGTGCTTTTCGTGGTCAGACCTTATGCCGGTAAAAAATTTGATAATAATGGACCTGTAAAGCTCATGACTGTGGGATTTATCAGTATTATGATATGTTTTATATGTTTATTTGTAACAACAGGGCCTTTATTATTTTATTTTGCAGCTTTAGCTATGGGAATAGGGCATGGAATATGTGTTCCCAGTATTTTTGCCATGGCTATTAATCGTGTAGCTGCTAATAGAAGAGGTGCAGCAAATGCAACTCTGTTAAGTGCCCAAGATCTTGGTATAGGGCTGGGATCGGTTTTATTAGGAGTTTTATCTAATAATATAGGGCTAGCCAAGATGTATTTAACTTGTGGAGCTATAATAGTGATTCCCTTGATGGTGTTTCATATAAAAGAAGCCTACAAGTATAAGAAAGAACTAAATTGTAGCAGTTATAGATCTTTCGAAAATTAAGCTATTGTAGAAAGGGTTACAGTTATGAAAAGAATTTTGATCGTTGAAGATGATAAGGGATTAAGCAGAGGTTTATCCTTTAGTTTTAATAAGAGTGGATACAAAGTAGAATGTGCTGTTAATTTAAAAGCAGCTAAAGAATTGTTTAAACAAGTTGATATAGATCTGCTTATCTTGGATATAAATCTTCCCGATGGAAGTGGAATAGATTTTTGCCGGGAGATTAGGAAAAAATCAGCTGTACCCATTATTATGCTGACGGCTAGAGATATGGAAACCGATGAAGTTGTAGGTTTGGAATCGGGCGCAGATGATTATATTACTAAACCTTTTTCCCTCTCTGTTTTAATGGCCAGGGTAAATTCTATTTTTCGGCGCAGTGCAGATACTTTTAAACCGAATCAGCTTAAATCGGGAGAGATAGTTATAAATCTGGATAATTTCAAAGTCTATAAAAAAGAGATAGAGGTAACTATTAGTTCTACAGAATTTAAATTGCTAAAATATTTTCTGGAAAATAAAGGGCATGTTTTGCTGAAAGAACAAATCCTTAACAGTCTCTGGGATGATAGTGGAAACTTTGTTGATGAAAATACTTTGCCGGTAAATATCAGAAGACTGCGCAAAAAAATAGAAGATGATCCTTCTAAGCCCAAACATATTAAAACTGTCCATGGGATGGGCTATATTTGGTGTGAGGATGAAAATGAATAATAGCATAGTTATAACTACTGTTGCCGTAGCTCTAGTTGTTTGCTGTTTAGTTGTGGTTATTTCCAGAAGATATGTGGCAAAAATGTATGACACTATCAGTGGTATTTTGGAGCAGATATTGTCTAAAAAAGATAATATTAAAATTGCTGATACGAAAGACTTACGGGAGTCTAAATTAGCCCATCAAGCTAAGAGCATTATAGAAATGATCAATAATGATGTGCAGAAACTGCAGGATGAAAAAGAAATTATTAAGGGATTAATTTCGGATATTTCACATCAGTATAAAACGCCCTTGGCCAATATAGCTATGTATACTGATATATTATTACAGGAAAATCTAGAGGAAGATGAGCAGCGGGAATTTCTCAGGAGAACAAAAGAACAAGCAGAAAAAATGGACTGGCTCATGCAAGCATTGCTAAAAATGTCGCGCTTAGAAACGGGGGCTGTGGACTTTACAGCTGCTAATGATTATATTAAAGAGACCATTGCCAGGGCGGTAAGTTCTGTATATTCTCAAGCCCGGGATAAGAATATCAAAATTGAAGTTGAAGAATTTACTGATCTCAAGCTTTTTCACAATAGAAAGTGGACGAGTGAAGCTCTAACCAATATTCTAGAAAATGCCATCAAGTATTCACCTGAATTCTCAATTATTAAGATTAGACTCACACCCCTGGAAATTTACTCTAAAATAGAGATTACAGATCAAGGTATGGGGATAGATAAAAAAGATTATAACAAGATATTTAAGAGATTTTACAGGAGTGAAAAGGTTTCAGAGTATAAGGGCATGGGTATTGGTCTCTATCTTTCCCAGTTTATCCTGTCTAAAGAAGGTGGATATATCACTGTTAAATCAGAAGTAGGAAAGGGGAGCACTTTTTCAGTATTTCTCCAGAAAGCGAAATAACGTTTTTATCAATTTTCAAGAGACTTTCTTACAAAACTGAAAGAAAAAAGCTGTTCTTTGTAAAGCTGGTGTAAGAAGAGAATCTTATAATTGGGTTATACCAAGGAAGATATGAATTATTTTCTATGGTATAATCCAATTTTTATTATATTATCGGGAGGTTAGATGGATACTGTTATGTTATTTACTTTTGTGGGAGCACTCTGGTGTTTCCTGATATTAATAGCAGAATCATGCTCCAGGAAAGATCACAGATCAAGTTAAAAACCCCATCTGATTCAAGAATATTGTTTACGGAGGATTGATTATGAATATATTACAAAGCACTAGGCTAAAAAAATACTATGGTAAAGAACCCAATTTAGTAAAAGCTCTGGATGGAGTAGATATTGAAGTAAAGAAAGGAGAATTTGTAGCAATAGTTGGTACATCAGGTTCAGGCAAATCCACTTTACTGCATATGTTGGGAGGACTGGATAGAGCTACCGACGGAGAGGTTAAGGTGGGAGGCAAGGAAATCTTTAAGATGAATGATGATGAGCTAACAGTATTCAGAAGGAGAAATATAGGATTTGTCTTTCAAAACTATAATTTAGTACCTATTTTAAATGTTTACGAAAATATAATTCTTCCCCTTGAACTGGATGGAAAAACAGTAGATCAGGAATATGTGAACAACATAATTGATACTTTAGGACTAGCAGAAAAAATAAACTACCTTCCCAATAATTTGTCTGGTGGTCAGCAGCAGCGTGTGGCCATAGCCCGAGCCTTAGCCACCAAACCGGCTATAATTTTGGCCGATGAACCTACGGGAAACTTAGATAGTAAAACGAGTCAAGAGGTTATTGGACTTTTAAAAGTGACCAGTGAGAAGTTTAATCAAACTATAGTTATGATTACTCATAATGAAGAAATAGCCCAACTGTGCGATAGAATTATTCGCATTGAAGACGGAAAGATCATTTCGTAGGGGGGTGGTGTAGATGCGTAATAACAATCAAAAAGTCATAAATAATTTGTCACGAAAAAGTCTCAAGAATAATACCCTGAGAAATATCTTTGCCATAATTGCGATTGCCCTTACTACGGTGCTATTTACTACCCTTTTTACATTAGGAATGGGAATGGTTCAGTCTATACAAGAACAAACTATGCGTCAGGTTGGTACATCGGCCCATGGGGGTTTAAAGTACCTTACTAATGAAGAATATAACAACATGAAAGACCATCCTCTGATTAAAGAAATTGGCTATTCTATCATGGTGGGTTCTGCGGAAAATGAAGAACTAATCAAAAGACCTACTGAGATACGTTTTGCTACGGATAACACTGCCCAATGGGGTTTTTGCTATCCCACAGTAGGTAAGATGCCGCAAAAAATAAATGAAGTGATAACAGATACTATAGTTCTTGATATGTTAGGAGTACCCCATGAAATCGGTGCTCCCCTAACCTTGGAATATACAATAGATGGTGAACATTTTACTAAGGATTTTGTGCTAGCAGGCTTTTGGGAAGGTGATAGCGTTGCCAAGGCCAGCATGGCCTATGTTTCTCAAGATTTTATAGATGAAAATTTGGCCGAGATAGATCAACAATATCATAAGGAAAACAGTCTGTATTCTGGCTTAATTTTTGCAAATATTATGTTTAAAAATAGTTCCGGTATTGAGAAGAATGTTCAGACAGTAATAACAGATAGCGGTTATGAGCTCAAAGATATTGAGTATGGTGTTAACTGGGCCTATATGTCTACTGACTTTACTTTGGACCCTGTTTTGTTATTAGCCCTTATAGGAGCACTGTTATTCATAATCTTTACGGGGTATTTAATTATCTATAATATTTTTCAGATTTCAGTTACCAACGATATTCGCTTTTATGGTTTGCTAAAAACCATCGGCACAACTTCTAAACAAATTAAGAAACTAGTACGCAAACAAGCA
>JAHDSB010000106.1 GCA_018433015.1 Clostridia bacterium
GATTCAGGCACAGCAATAGTTACTGCTACTCTGAAAGGAGCATCTATACCTGTTATAGAAAGACAGGTCGCAGAAGAACCCAAGAATATAGTATTTATTGAACCTAGTGATTCTTGCAAAGTTACAGTAACAGGTACATCATCATCGTCATCAGGTTCATCGTCAAGTAAGAAAAAACGTTCCAAACCAGCACCTGCTGCTTTAGAAAAGATGGAAGCTCTCATGACAGTAGGTACAGATCTTGCCTTATTGAATGGGGAAGAAGTACAGTTAGACAGCATTACCATGCTCGTAAATAATAGAGCTATGATAACTCCTGATTCTGTACTTAAACTAATGGGTATAGCATATACCTATGATGAAGAGGCAAGAATCCTTACCTTTAAGCAGGGCGAAAAAGAATACAAATTAGAGATGAATGTACCTTTACCTGAGATGGATACACCTGCTATGAAAATTAATGGTAAAATAGTGGTTCCTATCAGGTACATAGCTGCTTTCTTTGGAGCAGAAGTGTATTGGGATTCTGATACTAGAACTGTACAGATCCTTTATGATGCCCAACAAGAATAGATGTTAAAGGGAGTCCTCCACGGGACTCCCCACTTTTTCATTTTATAAATTAAATCATAAAAATTATTTATAAATGATTTGTTAGATATTTACAATAAGAGCAAAAATCTAATATAATAAATTATCATAATAAACAAAATATTAAAGTTTGTATATAAAATTAGAGAAATAAATTCTAGCAAGGAGAGGGGTAAAATCGTGAAGCTAAAAAATTCTTATAGAAATATTTTAATTGGTATGGCTGTATTCTTAAGTTTTCTTTTTATATTTTTACCGGTAGGGGCCCAAGACAATATACCAATTGAGATTAGTGGTGAAGTAGTAGAAGGTGTGGAAATTGGTCAGAAAGAAACAGAACAGCCACCCCAGGAGAATAGTGGTAAGAGTATGACTATAGAAGAAATAATGACACTGAAAAAAAATCTCTCTTCTGCCCAAAAAAAACTGAGCACAGATTTGTTAGAACTGACAGACAATAAATTTACATTGCCGGGGCAGTCCAGGGAAGATGTTAAAAATCAGCTAAGAATGAGTAATACACTAAAAGAAGAAATGGCTATAAGGAAAGATGGAAGTTTCCCAGAGGAACACGTCCATGTATATATTAGACTAAAATCTCACAATAGCAGTGTTGTGGAACCTTATGTGGAACAAATGATTAACTGTGATGAGGAAAATGGTCTTGTAGTAGCCTGGGTAAAAGTTGACCAATTAAATGCTTTGGCTTCGTTGGAGGAAGTTCGTAATATTGAGACAGTAGAACCTCCCATTATCAGAGGAAATACAGTAATTACAGAGGGTGATACCATTCATGAAACAGATAAGGTTCGGAATATATATGGTCAAAAGGGAGCTGGAATAAAAATAGGGGTTATTTCTGATGGAGTAACTAGTCGTGTTGATTCGATAAATAAAGGAGAGCTGCCGGAGTATTTGCGGGAAGAGGGAGCTAATAAACATGTATTGCGGAATTCATATCGGTATGGTGGTGATGAAGGAACTGCTATGCTGGAAATAATATACGATTTAGCCCCCCAAGCTGAGTTATATTTTCATGATTGTGGTAACGACATAATAGAGTTTAATGAGGCGATAGATGCTCTTAAAAATGTAGGTTGTCAGATTATTTGTGACGATATTGGCTGGATTAAACAGCCATTTTTTGAGGATGGGGAAATTGCTACTCATATTAAAAATATAGTAAATGATATCAATAATAAGATTCTTTTTGTTTCCGCTGCTGGAAATGAAGCCTTGCGCCATTATCAAGGGATGTTTCGGGGGTATGAAGTCAAGGGTAATCAGTGGCATGATTTTAGTGAAGGCACTGATGAAAATAACAAACAGCTATATGTAGATATACCTGAAGGGGGGGGTATTAGAATTGTATTACAATGGGCCGATCCCTTTATAGCTTCTGGAAATGATTATGATTTGTACTTATATGATTATAATACGGCAGATCTTTTAGCTTATAGTATAGCTACTCAAGATGGCGATGATAGTCCTTTGGAATATATTACTTATACTAATCATTCAGACAAGGATATTAAAGCGTATATTTCAATTATAAAAACCAAAGGAGAGAATAAAAATATAGAGGTTTTTTTTCATCCTAATTGGACGGTCTCTGATAAAAAGAGAAACATAAAAACCGAAGATTCTATCTTCGGGCATCCTGCTGTTCCCGGTGTTATTACAGTAGGAGCTATTAATGCAGAGAATAATGGGGAGATAGCTTTTTATTCGTCCCATGGTCCTAGCACAATTAGAACAGAAAAAGATAGGAGACTAAAACCTGATATATGTGGGATTGATGGTGTAAGTATAACTGGTGCCGGTTCCTTTCCTACCACTTTTTATGGGACAAGTGCTTCCACACCGCATATTGCAGGGATGGGAGCGTTGCTATGGTCCCAATTACCAGATAAATCGCCAGAAGAAATACGGGAACTTATCACATCTGCTGCAGTAGATTATGGGGCTGAAGGCTATGATTACATTTTTGGGTATGGATTAGCTAATGCTGTTAGTGTTTTTTATGAACAGGCAACACCTCAAAGCCCAACTGATCCAGTTGTCGATAATGCCAATGGAACCTTTGGCTGGACGTATTTAAAGGGCTTGGAAAAGCCGGAAAACTACGAATATAGGATAGAAAGCGCAGACTGGATTACATGTAAATCAAATCCCTTACCTTTACCTAATAAATATATCTCTAAAGGGTGTATTCAAGTAAGATTAAAGTCTGATCAGACTACTGGGAGAAAGTCTGGTGAAATCCTTTACTCTGATAAAGAGTATACATACGATCCAAATCCTCCGGCAGAACCTGTTGTAACAGGAGTAGAAAATAATCGTACTTATGGGGAAAGCGTAACAGCTGAGTGGAAACAGGAGGAAGAAGGAATCAGTATTACTGCAACATTAAACGGTAGCCCCTATAGTAAAGGTACAGAAATAACGAAAGATGGAAAATATATCTTAATAGTAACAGCGGAAAAGAAAAAGAATGGCTTAAAAAGAGATGTGCAGATTAAGTTCTTCCTTGATAAAGAACCTCCGGAACCATTGAAGATTCTGGGAGTAGAAGAAGATCATACCTACAAGAGTGTTAAACCAACCTGGGCAGAAGCGGACGGTACTTCTAGTACAGCAACATTAAGTAAAAATGGTAAAAAGGTGGATTCCTATAAATCAGGTGATAAGATAACGGAAAATGGTGAGTATGAGTTAGCAGTGGTAGTAACTAAGGAAAATAACAGATTGACAGCAGAAAGTTCTGTTAATTTTACAATCAATAACCAAGCTCCTGAGTTACCCGAGATTGTAGATGAGAAGGGAGAGCTCCTGGAAGAAGGAAAAGTATACCAGAGTGTCACTCCTGATTGGAAAGTACCTCAGGGTACAGAAACTCTGGCAAAGCTTAATGAAGTACATTATGAAAAGAATACACCAATAACTGAAGGTGGCAATTATAAGCTTACTGTGACTGCCGCAGTATATGGTGGTGAGAGTGATCTTACTTCATCGGCTTCTATTAATTTTGCTATAGACACAAGACCACCAGAAGTGGAAGCTCCTTCTCAAACGGCAACAAATAGTGGAGATCAGCAAAAGGAAGTTAGCCAACAGGTTTTTGTTCAAAGCGACGAGGGAAGTGGTTTTGTTTATATTATTAAAGATGGAATACCTCAAGAAACTTTGGAAGATTTTAAAGAAGCCTTAACAAATAATAATGGAGCTAAAGCACCTGTTAAGAAAGCAAATGAATATGTGGCAATAGCCACAAGAGGTTTAGATGAGGGAACATACTATGCTTACGCCCTAGACAGTGCTGAAAATATATCAAGAAAAGGTAGAAATAAAATCGAAATTGAGGAAAAGAATACACCTAATAGATTTGCTTCAGACATAGATATTGATGGTAATACTATTGATGCTGATGGTGATGACTGGGAAGAATTAAGGGTGGATTTATATGATGATGATGGCAGCAAATGTAGTAAACCTTATTGGATATATGTAGCAACCAATAGAGGAGAAACTGATAATTTTGATACAAATGACGGAAGTATATGTGTAAAAGGAAAATATGGTACAGCAATTTTAGTAGAAAATGGGGCAGCGGAATTTAGTATTAAATCAGAGCATCCCGGTTTAGCGAATATTGGTGTAGGTCTTAATGATAAGGTATATGATTATGTTATTGGGGATCCGGAAATAGATGAAGCTGATACTGAACTTATAGAAAGCATTAAAAATATTAAGTTTTTAAATACCTCAGCTAAATTGAGGGATATTGATTTAAATATCGAAGTACTAGATTTTGATGATGATAAAGAACAATATTTTGTAGATGTGGAGAATACTGTCGACACTATTACTGTAACCCCCAAAAAAGCCTATGAGCAACAAACTATTGTAGTAAAAGCAGAGGGAGAAAGGATAGAAGGTTCCCTTGATAATTTATACAATATTAATCTTCAGGAGGAAAGTAATCTTATAGAAATAAAAGTTACTGCAGAAGATGGAGCCTCGACAAAGGTTTATACAGTAGAAGTTTATCGTAAAAAATTGGATAATTCTGTAGAGCTTGCTAATATAAATATTAGCCCGGGAAAGCTAGTACCTGCTTTTAAAAGAAGTGTTCTTAATTATACGGTGACAGTAGAAAATAAAGCTGAAAAGATAACAATAACACCGATAAAAGGGCATGAAAAGCAAACTATTCAAGCCAAAGCAAATGGATATATCATAACGGATGGACCACCTTACATAAGTAACCTTAATGAAGGTGCAAATTCC
>JAHDSB010000193.1 GCA_018433015.1 Clostridia bacterium
CAATCATCTTGATAGGCCTCCTGTCGTATTTGTCTAGACAACAAAATTGTACAGGATATCGGCTCTATCGGGAAGAGGGTACTTGTACTCTCTTCCTTTTTTTGTCTACTTATTCTGCCAATGATAATTATACTCTAACTGAATTAAAAAATTATATTATAATATTACTTTAAAGAAATTTTCTTTAACAGCAAAACTTAGGAAAAATATGATAGTATTAAAATTGTTTACTAAATAGAGTGGATGATGATAATTATGGATATTTTGTTAAGCATGCTTTTTATATTGACGTGCTTATTTTATTGTATTTATCAAGGGATATTTATTGGCTATCCTTTATTTATATGTTACCTAGTATTTGTAGTTCTTGCGTGGAAAAGAGGCTATGATTGGCGGGCCATTACCAGGATGTCCTATGAAGGAGGTAAAAAGACATTTATTGTCCTGAAGATTTTTGTCTTGATAGGGGCTATTACTGCTATTTGGATGGCCTCAGGCACAGTTCCGGGTATTGTCTATTATGGCTTAAAGTTTATTAATCCCCATTTTTTTATCCTCTATATATTCTTAATTACTTTATTTGTTTCCTTCCTCTTGGGAACATCTTTTGGAACAGTAAGTACCATCGGTGTGGCCTTGATTGTTATGGCTAAAAGTAGCAATATCAATATAGCTGCGGCTACGGGCGCTATTCTATCCGGAGCTTATTTTGGCGATAGATGTTCTCCCATGTCTTCCAGTGCTAATCTAATTGCAAATTTAACGGAAACAGATTTATATAGCAACATAAAAAAAATGTTTACTACAGGGATTATTCCCCTGATAATATCCTGCTTTATTTACTTGGTTATTTCCTTACAACAACCTCTGGAGTGTGTACAAAGTAACATAAGCCAAGAAATTTTAAGAGTTTTTTCTGTTAGTTGGATAGTATTGCTGCCAGCCTTAATAATGCTCTTGCTAGTTGCATTTAAAGTGGATGTTAAAAAATCCATGTTAGTTAGTATCTTGCTGGCTTCATTAATTAGTATAACTGTTCAAGGATGTACTTTAAAGGAAGTAATGAATTATATTTTCTTTGGTTTTAATTTAAACGTAGTAAGTTTCTTACAAGATATTATCAAAGGCGGCGGTATCATTTCTATGGGGAAAGTTGCTATAATTGTTTTTGTATCTTGTGCTTTAGCAGGGATCATCGAAGGAACAGAGATGCTGGAAAGTGTGGAAAATCTTTTTAAGAAAGCAAAATCCCGTTATCATATCTTTATTTCCACCATAATTGTAAGTATTGTAACGGCAGCCTTAGGATGCAATCAATCCATAGCTATTGTAATGACCAGCCAGTTTATGAAGAAACTATATCAAGAAAGAAATATTGATAAGTATGAGTTAGCTGTAGATGTGGAAAATACAAGTGTTGTTTTATCTGCCCTCATACCTTGGAACATAGCGGCTTTAGTTCCCACAACAATGTTGATGGTAAGTGCTACAGATTTTATACCCTACGCCTTTTATTTGTATCTTATTCCCCTGTGTAATGTGATTTATTATAAATTATTTAGCCATCGTTCAGGACATGGAGGTATAAGCCATGGTGGCTTTTAAAAGTGATATAAATAAAAAGATATATGCCATGATAATTCCTATAACCATAGAGAATATCTTACAAATGACAGCAGGTCTGGTTTCCATGGGATTAGTAGGGAGAATAGATGCCATAGCCATCAGTGCATTGGGGATAAGTTTACGATTAGTGCAGCTTGTTTGGGCAATATATAAGGGCATTGCTACAGGAGCCATGATATTTGTAGCCCATTCTCTGGGGGCTAATAATCATAAAAAAATGGTCAATGTTATTAGGCAAGGACTATTGTCAATAGTAATCTTAGGATGTTTGTTACATCTAGCAATATTCATTTTAACTCCTCAGCTCTTGAGTGTATTTGGACCTAAACCTGAACTATTGCGGGCTGCTGTATCTTATATGAAGATAGCTTCCTGGGGTTTGCCCTTTCTGGCAATTGTTGTGGTTGTGGGAGGGATATTTCAGGGGATGGGTAATGCCAAATTGCCCATGCGAGTAACTTTCATTATGAACATAATTAACATAATAGTAGGTTATTTATTAATTTTTGGAAAATTAGGATTTCCTCCTTTAGGAATTAGGGGAGCCGCCATAGCTGCAGTAGTCTCTCAGGGCATTGCAGCTTGTATTGATTTATACATACTTTTCAATAAAAATGGACTATTGCATTCTTATTTAAATAAAAAAATACTTGCTATAGATATAAAGCAAGTATTAGAAATATATAGGGTAGGTATTCCCACCTCTCTAGAATCAGCATTTTGGCAAATTGCGGCAGTTATTCTTACCAGGGCTATGTTAACCTTTGGAGAAACGGCCTTTGCCGCTTATCAATTAGGACTTCAAGCTGAGTCTATTTCTTACATGCCCGGAATGGGCTTTGGGATAGCTGCTACTGCTTTTGTAGGGCAAGCCTTGGGCTCCAGAGATAAGAGTCTCGCTAAGAGATATTTAAAAGAGATATATAAGGGTGGTATGCTAATAACGAGTATTAGTGTAATAATTCTAGTATTTTTTCCTAAAACAATGATGTCCTTGCTTACTAACAAAGAAGAACTCATAAATTTAGGTGCTATTTATCTGATTTTAATGGGTTTAGTCCAGTTCCCGCAAAATACTACAAGCATTATTGTAGGAGCTATGAGAGGTGCCGGATATACTAAGATGCCCATGATAATTGCCGGAATAGGACTATGGGGGATACGCGTTCCTTTTACCTTAATAGCCACATATCTATTAAAGTTGTCAATTATCGCTATTTGGGTGATAATTGCCATAGACATGTTATTTAGATTTATAGTAGTTTTAATAATGTATAAATATAAGAACATTTATGAAAGTAAAGTTACGGTAGAGCAGAATAGTCGGTGAAAATTTAGGCTAAAGTTTGTAGAAGAAAAAAATAATGATAAATAAAGAAAAAAACATCATAATAATCACTGATTTGCTGTATTTATCAGTTTTTCTGCGGTGCCGTTTTCTATTTACGAAAAGAGTGAAGCTTGTAAAGATTAGCATGAATATGCTTAAAATAAAGGAAATTGTTAAGAAATGTAGGTCCCAACTTTGCCGCAACTGGAGCTGAAACAAATTACTAAAAAAGCTTTCTAGCTCTGGTTTTGCTTTATCAATCAGTAGAAGGATTATTATCATAACTGCCCATACTAGTAAGGACATGGCATTAATGAATTTAACCCAGAAATCGGGGCCACTTCTTCTATCTATCCTCCTTTGCTCTTTTTTAAAGGATGTCTTAAGATTATTCATGGTAGCACCTCACAATTTTGGAATTGATAATATAAGGTTGTCCCCTTATAAGTATTCATTATATTTTCCTAAAAAGCAAGATTTAACCAATTAACTATTTTATAGGAGATGTTTAAATGGAACAAAAAAAAGTATATAGTTTAATGGTTTTAACGGCTTTCTTTTGGGCCAGTGCCTTTATTGCTGGTAAATTTGGAGTGGAAGAGTTCTCTCCTGTATCTATAACTTTTTTCCGCTTTTTATTTGCCACGATAATAATCTTTTCTTTGATGGTGAAATGGGAAAAAAAAGATTGGCACATCAAAAAAGGTGATTGGAAAGCCGTTATATTATTAGGGTTAGTAGGAATGGTGGGATATCATATTTTATTTTTCTCATCTTTAATTTACACTACTACTACTAATTCTTCTATTATTGCCGCATGTAATCCATTAATTACCAGTATTTTAGCGGCAATCTTTGCCGGTGAAGTTTTGGGCTTTAAGAGATTGGTGGCCCTAAGTATTGCTTTAGTAGGAGTTATTTTAACCATAACAAATTGGGATTTAGCTGTTATGAGTTCTCTTTCCTTTAATAAAGGGGATCTTTTAATGTTAGGGGCCGTTTTATGTATGGCAATATATTCAGTAATGGCTAAAAAAATCATGCCCAAGTATTCGCCCTTAATCTTAACTACGTACAGTTTTCTGGTATGTACCGTAGTTTTATTTCCCTTTGTATTAGTAGAAAGACCTCTCAGTTCCTGGGCTGAGATAAGTTGGCAGGGGTGGGCTGCTGTAGTATATATGTCCATATTTCCTACTGTGATAGGGTATCTTATTCAACAAATATCAATTAAAGCTATTGGCGCCAGTAGAACTAATATCTTTATTAATTTAGTGCCTGTATTTTCGATTATTTTAGCAGTCTTGATTCTTAAAGAAGAGCTAATACCTCTGAAACTGGTAAGCGCAGGAATTATTATCTTAGGAGTTTATCTGAATTCTACTGTTAAAGAAGAAAAAAGACAGCTTAAAGATGAACAGGCTTTTGTGAAGCGGTGAACCTATTCCACAATAATAGAAGAGCAGGTTCAAAGAGGCGTAGATATACTAAACTAGATATGTATGTATTTATTTAAAGAAATTTTTGATAGGGATATAAAGGGCTGCAAGAAAGTTACTTCTTGCAGCCCAATTTATATCAGTATGGTTTTTGAACTCAGTTCATATATGTATGTAATTTGATATACGGCTCTATCTGAATTTCTACACGGCCAAAGCAGTAGTTTTTAGGATAGACTATTATTTTATTAGCTTGTCTTTCCATTTTTCCGATTTCAAAGAAATTATTACATGCAATCAGAGTATTATTACTGTATTGTTTTAAAGTAAGCCCTTGCTCTCCAAACCACACACCAATATGTAAGCCATCGGAACATATGTTGTCGTTCTCCTCTTCACAGGCCTCGTGACTTACTACTAATCTGTTCTCTTTAGTAGTTAACCTATAATGAGCTACGCCATCAGCATCTATTTGGGCAGGAGGACAATCCAATAATAGGGATAAATTTTCGTTATAATCTACCCAAGGAGTATAAGTAAGATAAGTACTATTAATTAATAAATGGGGTGAAAGTTCAATTTGTAGAGCTGTGCCTGCTTGTTTGCTGGAGACAAAGCACAGATATTTATGATCGGTATCCCCGTCATTTTCCGTCTCCAGGACAACATCTTTAAAATAAAATTCGGAATATTCACTAACACAAGATCCTTTATCATATAGGGATATAGAACAGACCTTATGGTTGTTTTTTTGTGTTAGTTTTAAATAAAGATAGAAATTGTTCTCTGGAGCTAACGGAGTTGTAAGGACAGTGGGTTTAGCACTAATTTTAGCTTGCTCTTTACTAATTAAATAAGAAAAGCTTTTGTTTTTATCTGCTGAAGCTGGTTCACATTCTAAATACCTAGCCACCTTTTTATTAATTTCCTGCATTTTTACCTCCTGGTCTAAGCTATTATTAATACATTTATTGTCTCAAATTGTGAATTAATGGTCAAACTTTTGTAACTAAAATTTTTCCCATGATAAATAAGAGCCCTTCCCTTGGGAAAGGACTTCTCAACTACTAGTCCAGCTATGGCTTCTGTATCCTGGTTGGTATTTTTTGCGATTTAAATTTTTTATTTAGTATAGAAATCACTTTACTTTCAGGGTGCGAAGACGGTTAATTGCAGCCGCTACTTCCAGTTTACGGGGCAGGGCTAAATCTCCCGGATGTTTGCCATAGTAAGGGGAGATAACATCTAATCCTTGACTTCCAATTAATTGATAAACTTTATCTATTAAGTGAGGTAAAGTAGTAGAATCGTCAGTTAAATTGTCTGCCACATATTTTAAAATAAGGGCTATAGCCTGGGTCTGACTGGAATCTACCAGTTGCTCTACAAAAGATAAGTCAATCTGGCTTGTTCCGTACAGGATGGTTTTTAGGCCTTTGGCATCAACTTTTTCTTTTTTACCCCGTTGAGCATTAAAACTATGCTTTTTAATGATGCGCTCAGTGATAGCTCCGAAAGATGTTCCCCCTTCCGAGTTCCTGGAGGTGGCAAATTTTTGCGAAATATTTTTGGCTTTATCTGTCACATCTACAGGTTTATATTCATCCATCATGATGACCAAGTCAGCACTATCAAAATAGTCACCGGAACCACCTAATACCAGGACAGTAGAAACAAGATAATCCCTATACAAATGTTGTACTTTATCGATAAAAGGAGTAATTGGTTCCTTACCTTTACTAACTAACTCCTGCATCCGTGTATCTCTAATCATGAAGTTGGTGGCACTGGTATCCTCATCCATTAGCAGAACTTTACTACCCATTTCCAGGGCTTCTATGATATTGGCGGCTTGGGAAGTACTGCCGCTGGCATCTTCTGTAGAGAAACGGGTAGTGTCTTTTTGCAAAGGTAGATTAGTAATAAAGGGAGAAATATTTACTTTTTCAATGTTTCTCCCTTCTTCCGCCCTTATTTTATAAGCAGTGGGATTAGTTAATACAAATTCCCTTCCATCTCCAGGGATGTGATGATATACGCCTCTTTCAATGGCCTTCAGGAGAGTACTTTTACCGTGAAAACCTCCACCTACAATTAGGTTTATTCCCTGAGGGAGAGCCATACCCCGTACGGATGCATCGTGGGGTAGGGGTATTTCTTTTTCTAAGGAAGGAGGTGACTGAAAGGGGATGACCTGGGAAGTTTTTAGGGATCGGTTGCTGATGCCGCTTTCCCTAGGTAAAATAGAACCGTTGGCTATGAAGCAAATATAACCATTTTCCTGGAGAAAGTGACGTATTGCTATCTGCTGATCTACTAATCTTAAATGCCTCAAGAGATGAGTTTTATTAAAATGCAGTATTCCTTGCTGAACAAGGGCAGGAATGTCATGACAGAGCATGTGGGAGGCTTGTTTCCCTAAGATTCTTCTTCCTGCTGCCGGTAGCCCTACGGATAAACGAACCTCAATTTTTTTCGGAGTTACTTTAATAGCTGTACGGGGCAGGATTTCTTGCCCGGGGGTATCTATAAATATGAGACCGCTTTTACCGGTACCTCTTCTGTTGAGATGTAGGGTGCCCAGTTCTTTAGCTACTTGGCGAGCTAAGAAATCTTCTAAGGCAATTTTTCTAGGCAGTGTTTCATACCAGCCTTCCTCATGTTTAGTAATGTTATGAGCAAATTCTATTCTAATGCGGGAAGGACTGGCAAAAGGATCACCCTGAACGTAATCAATATGTAGTAAAAAGGTATCTCCTTGATATGTACCTTGGATATCTTTATAAGCTTTATACCCTTTGCCATCTATTTGCTGCAGTTTTTTCTTTAATTGTTGCAAAAGAAAACCCTCCTTGCTTCTAAAGATTAGGAGCTTAACTACCATCTAGTATAACAGGGAACTAGGAAATGGTGAAACTTTTCCAATTCAAGAAAGCAGCATGGTGAAAAGGGCTAAGGTTATGATCTTCTGCTGGTTATGATAAATCAGAAGGCAGGATTTATAAAAGATATAAAGAACAAGTTAGAAAAGTAGCTTGATATTAACTAGAAGGAAATAGTATGCAAAAGCTTACTTCATGAAACGAGTGCAGTTAAATTGAATTAAGAAAGGTGTGGAAAAATGGCTAGTCCTGTATATTTTTGTAGTTTAAGAGCACGGGCAAAAAAGGAAAACAAAATTAATAAAATAAGAAGATTATTTGAGGCAGCAGGCTTTAATAAACTAGTGCAGAAAAATGACCTTACTGCTATTAAATTACATTTTGGAGAAGCTGGAAATGACGGCTTCATTAATCCTATTTTTGTAAGACAAGTTGTTGATAAAATAAAGGCTCACGGGGGAAAACCTTTTTTAACAGATACAAATACCCTTTATTCCGGGATGCGTAAGAATTCCGTGGACCATTTAGTGACAGCTATTGAACATGGTTTTGCATATGCCGTAGTCGGTGCTCCCCTTATTATAGCCGATGGTTTAAGAAGTGATAACATTCAAGAGGTAGAAATTAGAAAAAAACATTTACAGACTGTTAAGCTGGCGCGGGATATTGTGAATGCTGATAGTATGGTAGTATTGTCCCATTTTAAAGGCCATGAAATGGCGGGATTCGGTGGCGCTATTAAAAATTTGGCTATGGGTTGTGCCCCGGCTATAGGTAAGAAAGAACAGCATTCGGCCCGTTTTGTTGTAGATAAGGCCAAATGTGAGGGTTGCGGAAAATGTGTTGTCGTATGTCCCGAAGGAGCAATTAAACTTGTTGATAAAAAAGCGCTTATCAGTGAGAAAATGTGTATAGGTTGCGGTGAATGTATGGCCGTTTGTCCTGTTAAAGCTCCTAAGATAGACTGGAGTACAGAAATACCGGAATTTATCGAGCGCTTAACAGAGTATGCCTATGGTGTTACAGTCAATAAAAAAGGGAAAATAGGATATATGAATTTCCTTCTCAATATAACCCCGGAGTGTGATTGTGTGCCCTGGAGCGATGCTCCTATTGTACCAGATATTGGCTTCTTAGCTTCTCTGGACCCTGTTGCCCTGGATCAGGCTAGCCTTGATCTGGTTAACAACCAGACGGGCTTTGTTAATTCCCATTTAAGAGCTAATTGGGAACAGGGCCAGGATAAGTTCTTGGGAGTACATAAGCATGCTGACGGAACTATTCAGCTCCGCCATGGAGAAGAAATAGGAATGGGGAGCAGGGAGTATGAATTAATTGAAATTTAGAGCTAAAATTAATATTACTTCAATAATTGTTTAATACTTAGACCTTCTCAAAGCAGAGTTGTCCTACTCTAGTTGCTTTGCAGAAGGTCTTTTGTTTTTCTAAGTGTTATATAAAACCGCAAAAAAAATTTAAAATTATATTACAGTATAGCAGGAAATTTTGAAGTTATATCGTAATATATAAAAAACCTACAAAAAAAGGTAGCTTATTATCTAGAAATATTTGGAGGTAATTAATGGAGCACATTAGTAAAAAAATTCGTGAGATTCGTACTCAGCAAGAATTGACCTTAAAGGATTTAAGCGAGAAAACGGGGCTGTCCGTAAGTTTCCTTTCCCAGGTAGAACGGGGAAGTTCCACCTTGGCTATCACATCTCTGAAAAAAATAGCTGACGCTTTAGGTACAACAATAACCAGTTTCTTTACGGAACATAGTGAACAAAGCTTTTTTGTTAACAAAGAGGCTCAGGAACCCTTTCGTTTGGAAGGTTCTAATGTAGATTATGTAAGATTGGGAGGCGTATTTGCAGGGAGAATGTTGGAACCTCTCCTGGTAACTCTGCCTTCCGAAAGCAAACGTACAGTTACTTTTAATCATCCGGGGGAAGAATTCTATTATGTTTTAGCAGGGAAGGTTATTTTCAATGTAAATGGAGAGGAGTTTACTGTGGGTCCGGGAGAATCTCTTCATTTTCCTTCCCATCTGCCCCATTTCTGGTTGAATCCCTGGAAAGAAGCAGCACAAATCTTATGTGTTCTCACTCCAGTAATATTTTAAAGAAAATATAGAAAGGAGCTTATTATGCGAGTAGCCACTGATATTGGAGGTACTTTTACAGATTTAGTTTCTGTAGACAAAGACGGAAAAATTACTATTGGAAAAAGTCACAGCACACCACCAAATTTTGAACAGGGTGTAATCGATGTATTGGAGAAAAGTGAAGTGAATATTGGCGAGATTGAAGCTTTTATTCATGGAACCACTGTTATCATTAATGCCTTGACAGAACGAAAAGGGGTTAAAACAGGATTAATTACTACTAAAGGTTTTCGTGATGTTCTGGAGATTGGCAGGGGAAATAGACCCGATCTTTTTAATGTACGTTTTCAAAAACCCGTACCCTTTGTACCCCGTTACCTGCGCCAAGAAGTAGCAGAACGTATGAATTACAAAGGGGAAGTACTTACTTCTCTAAATAAAGAAGAGCTAAAAGAAATAATAGCTTATTTTAAACAGGAGCAGGTAGAGGCCCTGGCTGTGGCTTACCTTCACGCATATGCCAACCCCCTCCATGAAGAAGAAACTGTAAAACTCATTAAAGAACTGTGGCCGGAAGTAGCTGTAACCGCCTCCTACCAAGTTACTAAAGAGTGGCGGGAATATGAGAGAACCAGCACCTGTGTATTGAATTCTTATGTAAAACCCATTGCCGCTTCATATATAGATAAATTAGAGGCCCGACTCGGTGAAGTAGGCCTTAAAGGAAAAAAATATATCATGCAGTCTAATGGAGGTACTACAACATTTAATCAGTCTAAAGAAACCCCCATCAACATGGTGGAATCAGGACCGGTAGCAGGAGTCTTTGGGGCCGCTGTTTTAGGGAAAATTTTAGGAGAACAGAATATTATAGCTTTTGATATTGGTGGTACTACGGCCAAATGTTCTTTGATTGATAATGGGGAAGTAAAAGTAAATACAGATTATAAGATAGAAAAAACGGATCGTACGGCAGGTTATCCTATCAAAGTACCCGTAGTAGATATTGTAGAAATAGGTAATGGAGGAGGGTCCATCGCTTGGGTAGATGAAGCCGGGTCTCTTAAAGTAGGGCCTCATTCTGCTGGTGCAGTACCCGGCCCCGTAGCTTACGGGAGGGGAGGAACAGAACCTACTACCACTGATGCCAGTTTGGTAACAGGGAGATTATCGGCTAAGAATTTTGATAATGAAGTAAATATCCCCCAGGTCAAAAAAGTTATTCAAGAAAAAGTGGCCCAAAAATTTAATATTTCTGAGGATGAAGGAGCCTTGGGAATTATTCGTATTGCTAATTCCAATATGTTAAATGCTTTAAAATTGATATCGGTTAGAAAAGGGTATGATCCTCGGGATTTTGCTATGGTAGCCTTCGGCGGTGGAGGTCCTATGCATGCCGCGGTGTTAGCAAAAGAACTGGGCATAAAGAAGGTTATTGTACCTATAGCGGCTTCCGTATTCTCTGCCTGGGGTATGTTAATGACGGATTTGCGCAATGATTATGTACAGACTTATATCAGACGTTTTAATCCTTCCGTCCTTACTGAACTAAATAAGGCATGGGAAGAAATAGAGCAACAAGCTTTGATTCAGTATCAGGAAGAAGGTATCCCCCAAGATAAGATTGTGTTTATGCGCTTCGCGGATATGCGTTATTTAGGGCAGGAGCATACCGTAAAAGTTCCCGTGCCTAATGGACTCTGGGATGAGGGAACCGTAGGGGAAGTTATCCGTCGTTTTCACGACTTGCATGAACACCATTACACCTTTAAGCTGGAAGAAGCCCAAACGGAAATTGTTAACCTTCATTTAGTGGCCTTAGGGACAGTTAAAAAACCGGAGCTTTATAAATTGGAGAAGGTGACATCATCTGGCCAGGAGGCCTTAAAGGAAGTACGACCGGTACTTTTTGAAGGTGAAGGCTGGAAAGATACTAAAGTATATGAGCGAGAAAAACTGGGAGCGGGAGCAACGATTGCCGGCCCTGCCATAGTAGAAGAAACCACAGCTTCTACCGTTATCTATGCCGGTCAGCAAGTATGTGTTGACGAATATGGCAACCTGATTATTAATACGGGGGTGTAAGAAGTGATAAGTGATAAGGAAAGTAAAGGTTATCAAGATCTTTTTACTTTGGATATAGTAAAGGATTCCTTAGTAGCAATTGGTGAAGAAATGTTTTATGCTCTGGCTCGTACTTCTATGAGCCCTATCATCTATGAGGTATTGGATTATGCCAGCGGTCTAACAGATAATAAAGGACAGCTTCTTACTCAGGGTAATGGAGTAACGGGATTTATCGGGCTTTTAACCTTTATGGTTAAAGAAACACTTCATAAATTTAAAGCAGGAGACTTAAAGCCGGGAGATATTATTATCATTAATGATCCTTACATGGGTGGGGGTTCCCATTTATCTGATGTTGGTCTAGTAATGCCCATCTTCTATCAAGGTGAGTTGGTAGCTTTTTCTGCCAATAAAGCCCACTGGACTGAAGTGGGAGGTAAGGACCCCGGTTCCTGGACTACTGATTCCACAGAAATTTTTCAGGAGGGTTTACAATTCCCTTGCATTAAACTATTTGAAGAAGGAAAGCTTAATCAGGCTGTAGCTGATATAATTAAAGCCAATGTACGTTTCCCCGATTTATCTTTAGGAGATATGTGGGCGCAAGTAGCGGCCCTGCGGACAGGAGAAAGACGATTCATTGAGCTGTGCGATAAATATAGTAAAGACATAGTTTTGGCTTCTATTGAGCGTCTCTTAGATCAAGGAGAGCAAATGACCAGAAAGGAACTGGCCCAACTGCCTAAAGGAACCTATGAAGCCGTGGATTATATTGATGACGATGGGATGAGTGATGAACCTTTAAAGGTTCAAGTAAAAGTAACAATTACCGAAGATCAATTTATCTGTGATTTTCGTGGCAGTCATCCCCAGGTTTTGGGGCCTGTAAACTGTTCTTATGCAGCTTTGGTATCGGCAGTGCGAACCATATTTTTAGCTGTAACTAATCCTTCCCAAGATGTTAATGATGGGATTTTCCGACCATTGGAGATTATCGCCGATAAAGGTTCTATTTTTGCTTGTGAGCGCCCGGCTGCAGTTTCCACGTATTGGGAAAGTATGATCTACGGTTCGGATTTGGTTTGGAAGGCTTTGGCTCCCGTTTTACCACATCGTTTAACGGCAGGTCATTTGTTATCTGTAGGAGCTATTGTTCTAGCGGGAATGCATCCTGATACTAAGGAGCCTTTCCTTATTGTAGAACCCTCGGCAGGCGGCTGGGGTGCCGGTGAAGGCAAGGATGGGGAGACAGGTCAATTCTGTATTGGAGACGGGGAAACCTTTAATGTTCCCGTGGAAGTGGCTGAAACCCGGTATGGAGTACGAGTTGATGAATATAGTTTAAGAACTGATGGTGGCGGTGCCGGCAAATATCGGGGTGGTTCCGGTGTAATCCGTTCTTACCGCGCTTTAACAGATAATCAAACTATCACTGCTACCTTTGGACGTCACAAATTCTTACCCTGGGGTGCAGGGGGAGGTAAAGAGGGGACCAGAAATGAGTTTGATATAATTAAAGCTAATGGAGAAAAAGCTGGTCCCTTTGGCAAGTATGCCCGTTATCCCCTCAACAAAGATGATGTGGTGCATTTGATTGCTGCCACGGGAGGAGGATATGGCAATCCTTTAGAACGAACTCCGGAAAAAGTGGCCTGGGATGTAAAAAATGAATATATAAGTAGCACCCAAGCTAAAGCTGATTACGGTGTAATAATTAATCCTGAGACCTTTATGGTAGAAGGCATTACAGAGGAACGGAAGCAGAAGGAGAGAAGCTAAAGTGGAGATCATAAATATTACAGAGGTTGAAGGACCTAAAAACGCTGATGTTGATATGAAGACAGTATTTGCTAAAGAGGGGGTTACTATGGGTACCGTAGTAATACCTCCCGGAATTAGAGCTCCCTTAAAAGGGGCTGGTTCCCATGAAGGAGACGAATATTCTATCATTTTGAAAGGCTCCTTATTAACGGAAAGCGGTGGGAAACAATACAGAGTTAGTGCAGGCCAGGCTACTTTTATTCCCGCGGGGGAGGCCCACTGGGCTTTGAATGATGGGACTGAGGATTGTGAGATTATTTGGACCCTGGTGAAATCCTGAAAAAAAGCCCTACCTTTTTGAGGTAGGGTTTTTACACATCTAGATAAAACTTGATTAGTGTGTTTTTACTGCTAATTAGCAATCAGGAGTCAAGGCTTAAGGTTTAACGTTTGATACTATTATATGAGGGGTGATATTATGAATTATTATCAACAAAGGGTAAACAGAGCACAGACTTTATTACAAAAGTTAGGCTTGGCAGCAGTACTGGTGACAACACCTCCTAATTTTTATTTCTTTACTGGGAAATGGCTTGATTCCCATGAAAGGTTGCAAGCCCTTATTATTAAACAAACAGGATCTCCAGTTATGCTGGTTCATGAAATGGCTAAGGAACAGGTTAAAACCATAGCAGGTGTGGAACAGAAGTTTTGGCAAGATGGCGATGATGCTATTGGGATCTTGAAAAATCTTTTACCTCCACAAGGTACGGTAGCTGTTGATAATAATTGGCCCAGTGCCAATTTGTTACAGCTCATGTCTTTAACAACAACTCTTTCCTTTCGGGATAGTACTGCTATTTTAGGCCAGCTTCGCTTGCATAAGGATGAATTAGAGGTTAAACTCCTGCTGGAATCAGGTCGCGCTGCCGATGGAGTAATGGAGAAAATAAGTAAATATTTGCGTCCGGGACTTTCAGAACAAGAGGCCGCTATCAGAATAAAAGAGTTCTTTGAGGAAGAAGGAGCTCCTGAGCTTTCTTTCCCCACGATTGTAGCTACGGGACCTAATAGTGGCATACCTCACCATGAAACGGGGGATAGGGTTATAGAAGAACAAGATATAGTGCTCATTGATATGGGAGGAATAAAGAATTATTACTGTTCTGATATGACGAGAACCTTTGTTTTAGGGGAACCGGAAGAGGAATTTAAAGAAATATATGAAGTAGTAAGGTTGGCCCAGGATGAAGCTGTGAAGAAGATTAGGCCGGGGATAGCCATGCAAGAAATCGATTTGACTGCCCGCGGAATAATTGAAAAGGCAGGATTCGGACCTTATTTTACTCATCGTACCGGACACGGATTAGGCATTGAGGTTCATGAGGAACCCTTCCTCACACCAACAAATTCTAATTTGTTAGAGGAAGGGATGGTAGTAAGCGTAGAACCAGGAATCTACTTGCCTGATAAATTTGGTGTAAGAATCGAAGATATAGTAGTAGTAAGGGCTGAGGGAGCTTTAAGGTTAAACAATTTCCCTCATGAGCTAAGGAAAATTAGATAATATGGGAAAAAGTAACAAAAGGATCTCTGTTTCAATCCAGAGATCCTTTTTTCAATAATATATGTCTTTACTGTAACTATTTTGTAACCCAAATCTGGCCGAATGTATTAAACTAATAAGTAAGGACAGGGACAAGAATTTTTTCTTCACATATTATATATAAGTCTAATAGACATCAGATAGGGATGAGGACATGACAGAAAAATCTATAAATCGCCCAAAAAGAACGAAAGCAATGAAAGTAAGATACATAACGTTCTTAACATTTATAAGTGTAGCAGTATTATTCTTTATTTTAGGGTTAGGATATAATGAAAAAACAAAAAATATGTTGGCGGTAGATAGTGATAGTGCCTCAAGAATTAAACATCAACAGGAAATTCAGAAGGAACCGGAAATACAGGAAGCTCTGCAAGAAAATGAAGAAATACAAGAAAATGAAGAGCTCGGGGATAAGAAACAAGGTGGGACAGAACAAGAAACCAATGTAATAATTGATCAAGGGGAAGTAACAGAAAGAGTTACGGAAGCAGACGAAAAAGCCCCTGAAGAAGATGAAATAGTCTCGGAAACAGAACAAATAGACAGTGGGCAACCAGAAAACCCAGGAGAATTAGCAACTATAGAGACACCAGAAACACCGGCAGAACAACAGGAAATAATTAAAAAAGTAGCATATCTCACTTTTGATGACGGACCGACCCACGTAACAGGAAAACTTTTAGATGTATTGGCCCAATACAATATTAAAGCAACTTTCTTTATGTTAGAACCCAATATGAGAAAATATCCGGAGGTTCTGACGCGTATGGTGGAAGAGGGTCATGCCGTAGGTTTACATGGAGTAAGTCATAGAAAGAATAAGTTCTATCAATCTAAAGATACGGTAGTGGGAGAAATGTCCACAGCCCAAGCAACTCTAAAAGAATTAGCGGGTGTGGAATCCCAGTTAATCCGCGTTCCTTATGGAAGCTATCCTCATATGAAAAAATCTTACATAGAAGCTGTTCAACAAGCCGGCTTTTTCTTATGGGATTGGAATGTGGATAGTAAGGATTGGTTTTACAATGATGCAGAAATGATTGATAATACTGTCAGGCAGCTGGTAGCCTTAGAAAAAAGAAATGAAGAACCCGTTATATTGATGCATGATCGGGTCCAAACTATCCCGTATGTAGCAAAAGTTCTGGAATATTTAATAAACAATAATTATGATATTCGCATAATAGATACAGAAATTACACCTGTAACTTTTAGTAGATCTAAATAAAAGAGCAGGACCTTTTCTTTAAAGGAAAAGGTCCTGCTTCTTATATTAGTAACTTAGAAGGGATATTAATTTAATTGTAATGTTGTTTGGGCATTATCTAAAAGATCTATCACATCTGGTAAATTTATGATCTCTGCAGTTTCTAAAAGTTCTTTTTCGGCAATGTTATTATGCTTGAGACATGCTAAGCAGACTTTTATCATACCTCCCTGTTCTAAATAATCTTTAAGTAAGTCTTTAACTGGTCTAAAAGGTTCCCCGATATCTATATCATTAACATAATCTTTGCGCGCAATGTGAACACCATCTACCAAGAGAATAATGGCAGTTTTATGTCCTTTTTGCAGGGCTCCCAGGGCAGCAGTAAATGCTACGGTAACATTGTTTTCATTATTTTTGTTATAGCCTAAGGTAACAACAAAAGATGGGAAATTTGTCATATTTAGAACCCCCTTATCAAGTTAAGTTTCAGATACCCCCAAGGGGTATCTGAAACAATTATAGCATTAAATTTTTCGTTTATCAATATTATTTAGCAGATGAAAAAAGAACCGCTGAGCTCAGCGGTTCTTTTTAGGTTAATCAATATAAGTCATGATAGGTGTTTTCTTTAAGGCTAAGATGATTAGATAACCTATGACTGCACCCATGACAAACTGGACAATGTTCCAGGGAATGCTGAAAATGGGGACAATAAATGTTCCATACATGATGCCGGCAGCTACATAATATCCTAATACCATCCAGAGGCCTGCTACCATCATTCCTAATAGTTGGTTAACGGCAAAGAGTTCTTTGTCAACTTTATGAAGGAAAAATGCTAAGACTAAAATTACTAAGGGGATTAGAATTGCAGCCCATAATAATTGGCTTTGGACTTTTTGGCTGAGCAGTAACAGCTGATTTATAGTTTCGGCGCCATCTATTTCTCCTAAAAGATCTGTAGATTTAGGAGTTATCATGGTGCTTAGTTTGTACCTTAAAAGATACATAAAGCCAAACCAGACGGAGGCCATACCAATACTAGTAATTATGCTGGCCGTTTTACTCCCTTTTTCACGAGAGTCTTTAGCAATCCAACCGACTAAAGCACCCATAAATGTTTTTATTATTAAAGTGGGAAGGGCCCAGTGGGGATAACTCACCAGATCAGCCAAAGCTGACCCCACTCCTCCTGCAACAGCTCCGTATTCCCAGCCTAAGAGAATCGCTGCCACGAAAATCATACTATCCCCGGCATGTATATAGCCTTGTGTGAAGGGGATAGGGATTTGAATACTACGAGTACTTACAAAAACTAGAGCAATCATTAAGGCGCAAAATATGAGTTTCCTTGTCTTTTTTCTATCCATTGCTGTTCCTCCTAATACAAAAAAATAATAAATATTTGCAGAACAATTTATAAACAATTATAATATAATTTGACCACTTTAAAAGTGACAGATTTAAATATTTTAACCAGGTCAGAAGGAGGAGCAAGATGACAGGTTTAACAGTTAAGTTGGATAAAAAGGAGAAAGATCCCCTTTATGTCCAGTTATATGAATATATAAAAAAAGAAATAATTTCTGGGCAAATAGAGCCAGAAACGAAACTGCCTTCTATCAGAGAGTTATCCGGTTATTTAAATATTAGCAAGACCACCATAGAAACAGCTTATCATCAACTATATGTGGAAGGGTACATTGAAAGCCGACCCAAGTCAGGGTATTTTGTTAATAAACTGGAGGATAATAATATTGCTGCAAACAGCAAAAATCAAATCTTTGCCGAAGAAGCAAAGCTCCAGGATGCACCTACAAAAGACGAACAAGATTATAGAAAATATTATATTGATAAGGACAGTTTTGATTTTGCTTTATGGAGAAAATATTTGAATAAAGCTTTGCTTATTTATAACGAGAGATTTTTGACTTATGGTGCCTATCAGGGCGAATATGAATTACGGAAAGAGATTGCTAAGTATGTCCATCACTCCCGGGGAGTAATATGCACTCCCGAGCAAATTATTATCGGAGCAGGAGTTCAGAGCCTTTTAAATATAATTTGTAGTATCTTAAAACCTTCCTACGATACTGTGGGTTTTGAAGATCCGGGTTTTAGACAAGGAAGATTTATTTTTCGCGATCACAATTTTAACTTAAAACCCATCAAAGTCGATGGGGATGGTATCAACATAAAACTATTGGAAGAAAGTGGAGCAAAAGTTGTTTATGTAAGTCCTTCTCACCAGTTCCCTACAGGGACTATTATGCCGATAAATAAAAGAATTAAACTCTTAAATTGGGCCAAAAAAAATAATACCTTAATTATTGAGGATGACTATGATAGTGAATTAAGGTATTTTGGTAAGCCTATTCCTTCCCTTCAAGGATTAAACGAAGGGGCTAATGTAGTATATTTAGGTACATTCTCAAAAATACTGTTACCTTCCTTAAGAATTAGTTATATGATAATGCCTATGAATTTATTAGAACAGTATCGGGAAAAAATGTCCCATTACAATCAAACCTCCTCCATTATTGAACAAATAGCCCTTTCTTTGTTCATGAAAGAAGGTTTGTTAGAAAAACAGATTCGTAAATTGAGAAAAATCTATGCTCGCAAGAATCAAATTTTGATGGATTCCATTAAAAAAAATATGAAAAACCAAGTTAAAGTAATGGGCAAAGAAAGCGGTTTACACATTCTCCTGGAAGTCCATACAGACCGACCTACTCAGCAAATAGTAGAAAAATCTGCCCGAATAGGGGTAAAGTTAAACCCCATCGCTAATTTCTATTTTGATAATGATCGCCCATTAAACAGCGAATATCCGCTAGTTTTACTTTCCTATGGTGGAATTCCGGCTGAAAGTATTGAGGAAGTAATACAGAAACTCAGCGAACTTTGGTTTGCTTAGTTATAGTACGGAATTAATTTGGCAAATATTGGTTAGGATAACAAAGTCAATGCTGTACAAATATTGTATAATTTAAATTATTGCAGTACACTGTATATAGTTTGGATATAGTTAGGAGTGCAGGAATCGTGAAAGAAATCAGAGTACGTTTTGCTCCTAGCCCTACCGGTTATCTTCACATCGGAGGAGCCAGGACAGCTTTGTTTAATTGGTATTTTGCCAGACAGAACAAAGGTAAATTTGTATTACGTATTGAGGATACTGATACTGAACGTTTAAAAGAGGATTCCGTTTCCCAAATACTTACCAGCATGAAATGGCTGGGGATGGATTGGGATGAAGGGCCGGAAGTCGGGGGAGAATATGGACCCTATTACCAGTCCCAACGGATGGAATTGTATAAAAAAGAAGCTTTGCGCCTTGTACAGGAAGGAAAGGCTTATTATTGTTTCTGTACAGCAGAGGAATTGCAAGCGGAGCGGGATCAGCAGAAAAAGACAGGGAAGAATTTTAGATATAGTGGTAAGTGTAGTAGTATTTCTTTAGAAGAGGCCCAAAAGAGGTTAGCCCAAGGAGAAAAGGCCGTTATCCGCTTTCGTTTACCGCGTAAGGGAGAAGTGAAAGTAAAGGATTTAATTCGTAAGCAAGTAAGTTTTTCCTTAGATCAGTTGGACGATTTTATTATTATGAAATCTAATGGTATGCCTGCCTATAATTTTGCCTGTGTAGTCGATGATAACGCCATGGCCATTAGCCATGTAATTAGAGCCGAAGAACATCTTTCTAATACGCCTAAACAGGTCCTACTTTATGAGGCTTTGGGATATAATTTACCGGAATTTGCTCATTTATCTATGATTTTAGCTCCTGATCGTAGCAAGTTAAGTAAGCGGCATGGTGCTACATCCGTAGAAGAGTTCAGGGAACAGGGCTATTTAGCTTCGGCCCTTGTTAATTATCTCACTTTATTAGGTTGGTCTCCCGGAGGAGATCAAGAATTGGTAAGTGTGGAAGAAACCATTCAGAACTTTGAGCTTACTAAAGTGTCGAAAAATGCTGCTATTTATGATACGAAGAAACTTACCTGGATGAACGGACAATATTTAACTAGTGAAAATATAAGAGAAATTGTGGATCAAACGCTACCCTTTATGGTGGAAAGAGGGGTAATTACAGGACAACAGGCCACAGATGATTATGGGGAAATAACAAAGATTATTGATGCTGTGCGGGAACGGGTAAAAACCCTGGTAGAAATAGTGGATGCCAGTGAATACTTCTTTAAAGAGATAACTTCTTATCAAGAAAAGGGAGTGCGCAAATATTTCAGTAAACCCGGAGTAGATGAGCTTCTGGAAAAGGGTAGAAAAGCCTTAACAGAAGTAGAAGATTTTACTGTGGAAGAAACGGAAAATGCCTACCGCCGGCTTATTGATGAGCTGGAGATTAAGGGAGGGGCTATTATTCATCCCACACGTCTAGCTCTAACAGGCAGAACAGTGAGCCCGGGACTATTCGATATCATGGCTTTATTAGGGAAAGAGCGCTGTCTTAAAAGGTTAAATCAAGCCATTGAATACATAAAGTGAAACTTCCATCAGTGGGGGTGTTGTTTATCCCACACTGATGGTTAGTTAAATCAATCGGAGTGTTAACGTACGTTAACACCGCGATAAAAAATCTAAATTAAAAATAAGCGAATATTTATTTACAGAAATAATACAGAATTTGGATATACCCCTTGAAAAATTTGATAAAAACCTTTATAATGATTAAGCGTTGGAGATAATTCCGGGATAGTGTAGCGGTAGCACAAGTGATTCTGGATCATTTAGCCTAGGTTCGATCCCTAGTCCCGGAGCCAATTTCATAAATACGGCCCTATGGTCAAGTGGTCTAAGACGCCGCCCTCTCACGGCGGAAACAGGGGTTCGAGTCCCCTTAGGGCTACCAAAAAATTAATTTGTAAAAAAGATAAAACGGCATTTATGCCGTTTTTTTGTGTATTTATAAGCTTCCTAGTTATATGATGATACCCTACCATCTTCACTTAATAATCAGGTTAACCCCAACAAACATCAAAACAAACCCGATAACTTTCATCATAGTGATAGGTTGGGGAGTTATGCCTAACAGACCAAAGTGATCAATGATAGCTCCGGTGATGAGTTGGGTAATAACAAATATGGAAAGAGCGGCACTGGTACCAAGCTCAGGAATAATCAAGATGGTAAAAAAGACTATACCGGCCCCCATTAAACCTCCTCCTAACCAGTATAAGGGAGGTGCTTTAAAAACATCGGTAAAATGAAGGACATCCCCTCCAATAATATTGATAAGCAACATTATTGTGCCGCTAACGATTATACTCTGTAGAGCGGCTAGTTTGGGGGTGGCCACTTTTCCTAAATGACCATTGATTGTTGGTTGAGTAGCAAGGAAGATTCCAGTAATTACAGAGAGCATGATAGCATAATATTTATTCATATTTAGTAGTCCTTTCTTGGAAAAATGGGTTACTTTACTAATTTAACTAAACAAACCTCTAAATTGCAAGATATTTTTCAAAAATATGAGTTCCCTATATAAGTTATATAATACCTCTTGGCAATCAATTTTTACATAAATTAAAGCATGGGAGGTTAAAATGTGAAATAAGATATGTTTAATATAGGGAGGTCTTTTATTTATGGATGCTATTTTATCACGGCGTAGTATACGCAAGTATGAGCAAAGAGATGTAGATCAGGAACTCCTTGAGGACCTGTTAAGGGCTGCCATGAATGCACCGTCAGCCGGTAATGAACAACCTTGGGAGTTTATTGTAATCAGAAAAAGAGAAGTGTTGAATAGGGTAGCAGAATCATACCCTGATGCTCAGATGTTGTTGGATGCTCCTGTAGCCCTGCTGATTTGTGGGAATTTACAGTTAGAAAAACATGATGGTTATTGGGTGCAAGATTGCTCTGCGGCAGCGGAAAATATCTTAATTGCTGCAGAAGAGAAAAATTTAGGCGCAGTGTGGGTAGGCATTTATCCAAGAAAAGAGAGAGTGGAAAATATGCAAAATATTATAGGTTTACCTGAGCATGTTGTTCCTCTAGCCCTGATTCCTATAGGATATCCTGCGGAAGATAAACCCCCGGTAGATCGTTTTGATCCAGCTAAAATTCATTATGAAGGGTGGCAAGATGGTGCAGCCCAGCAGCAACCTTTTTAAATAGATTAAGATTGCTAAATAATAAATTGTGTGATAGCATTTGAGTGAAAGAAAATTTAATAAATCATCGCTAGGGGGGCTGGTTAGGCCGGCTGAGATAAAGACCCGTTTGAAGTCTTTGACCCTAAACCTGATCTGGATAATACCAGCGTAGGGAAGCTTGGCTCATTAGTTTATAGCACATATCCTTATTCTGGGATATGTGTTTTTTGTTTTTTTATAAAAAATAAGGATGAGGTGAAAGAAAAAATGAAAACAGCATTAACAATTGCTGGCAGCGATTCAAGCGGTGGTGCAGGAATACAGGCCGATTTGAAGACTTTTTCGGCCCATGGGGTTTTTGGTATGAGTGTAATAACAGCTATAACAGCCCAAAATACCCAAGGTGTTTTAGCAGTTCAGGATATTTCTCCGGAAATTATCGAAAAGCAAATAGAGGCAATTTTTACTGATATAAAGGTAGATGCGCTGAAGATAGGGATGGTATCTGTTACTGAGACTATCCATATTATTAAAAGAAAATTGGCGGATTTAAACTATCAGAACATAGTGCTGGATCCGGTAATGGTATCAAAAAGCGGCTATCATCTTTTAAAAACCGAAGCTAAAACTGCTTTAATTGAGGATCTGTTGCCTTTAGCCAAATTAGTTACACCTAATTTGCCGGAAGCAGAAGTTATAACAGGTAAAAATATTAGTACTTTAGCTGAAATGGAAGATGCAGCAAAAATGATTCATCAAATGGGATCGGAAAACGTATTAGTCAAGGGTGGTCATTTAGCAGAGGATGCTGTGGATGTATTTTTCGATGGAAAAGAATTTTCCTATTTTCGGGTAAAGAGAATTGCTACCAAAAATACTCATGGCACAGGTTGTACCCTTTCAGCAGCCATAGCTGCTAATTTAGCCCAAGGATTGTCGGTAGTTCAGTCTGTAGAAAAAGCTAAGAGCTACATAACTACAGCTATCGAACATTCTTTGTCTATAGGTAAAGGTGTGGGCCCTACTCATCATTTTTATGAATTATATAAGAAAGCAGGTATGTTAGATGAATAATCAAGGAGATAAAAGTCTGGGCAAAGGGAATTTTTTTGTTTTGTGGTTTGGTGCAGCTATCTCTATTGCTGAAATTCTGACGGGAGGTCTTTTAGCTCCCTTAGGATTTAAAAAAGGCTTATTAGCAATAATAGTGGGGCACTTAATTGGTGTAAGTATCTTAGCTCTCGTAGGTGCTATTGGGGCAGAAAAGCGTTTGCCTGCCATAACATCTACCCAAATATCCTTTGGAAAATATGGAACCCATGTTTTTTCTGTTTTGAACATTTTGCAACTTTTAGGTTGGACTTCAGTAATGATTATTTCCGGAGCTCGCTCCGTAAATGAAATCAGTAAGATAATTTGGAGTTTTGATAATATCACTTTGTGGTGTATTGTAATAGGCGCTTTAATATGCTTATGGTTGTTTGTTGGCAAAGATGGTTTTATGAAGTTAAATTTTGTAGCCGTGGGACTCCTTTTTGTCCTGACCCTTGTTTTGAGTAAAGTAATTTTTCAGGATGCAGCTTTGCTGGCAGGGGTGGGAACCCAGGAGATCTCTTTAGGCACAGCTATTGAACTTAATGTCATTATGCCTCTGTCTTGGCTACCGTTAATTTCAGATTATACTAGATTCGCGAAGAAAAAGCAGGATGCCGTATGGGGAAGCTTTTTAGGATATTTTCTGGGAAGCTGTTGGATGTATACTATCGGTTTAGGTGCTGCTATTGTTGCAGGTAATCCTGATCCGGGGACAATGATGCTGGCTGCCAATTTAGGGATGTTTGCCCTGGGAATTGTAGTGCTTTCTACAGTTACAACAACCTTTTTGGATGCTTATTCCGCAGGTGTTACATGCTTGAATATTATTCCAGGAACTACGGAAAAGAAAGCAGCCTTAATTATGGCTGTCATTGGTACTATAGCAGCAATGTCCGTACCTATCGAGCAATTTGAGAACTTTTTATATGCCATAGGTTCAGTGTTCGCACCTCTTTTTGCTATTTTAATCGTAGATTGCTTTGTAGTGAAAAAGGAATTCGACGAGAATCTTCTTATTAATTGGGGATCGGCTATTATTTGGGCTATCGGGGTTATCCTTTATTATCAATTCTTGAATTTTGACTTGCCTTTAGGAGCCACCGTACCCGTAATGCTTGTTACCGGCGTTCTATATTTAGTGAGCAGGAGGTATATAGCCCAATGGAAATACTCAAGAAATGCGCAGAAAGCCTAATTACTTTAAGACAAAAGCAACCGTTAATCCATCACATCACTAACTATGTAACAGTCAATGACTGTGCTAATATTGTTTTAGCAGTAGGAGCTTCTCCCGTGATGGCTGACGACAGTAAAGAAGTAGAAGATATTGTTTCCCTTGCCCAGGCTTTAGTAATTAATATGGGAACCTTAAATCAGAGGACCGTGGAATCCATGTTAAAGGCAGGGAAGAGAGCCAATGAATTAAAGATTCCCGTTATTTTTGATCCTGTAGGAATGGGAGCAAGTTCTTTTAGAAATGAGACAGCTAAAAAGATTATAGCAGGAGTTAAACTAGCTGTTATTAGGGGTAATATGTCAGAGATTAAGTTAATTGCCGGGCAAGATGTAAAAATAAAAGGAGTAGATTCTCTGGCTTCAGAAGAAGACGGAACCCAAGTGGCCCAAGGATTAGCTCGTAAACTTAAGACGGTTGTGGCTATTACGGGAAAAACCGATATAATTTCCGATGGAACAAGAACCTGCTATATTAACAATGGACATGAACGCTTATCCCATGTAACAGGTACGGGCTGTATGGCCACATCCTTAATCGGTAGCTTTTGCGGTGCTGTAGATGATTATTATCTGGCGTCCCTTTCCGGTGTAATGGCTATGGGCTTAGCGGGAGAATTGGCTTCAGAATCCTTAAGTCCTGCTGAAGGCATTGGGACATTTAGAATAAGACTATTTGATAATATTTCTAATCTTTCCCAGGAGATGATTTTAAAGCGAGGTCGAGTGAGCTATGAATAAAGCTGACGTTGATTATAGTTTATATCTGGTCACAGACAGTGAATTAACCAAGGAGCGGGGCTTGTATCCTTGTGTGGCAGAAGCCCTCAAGGGAGGAGTAACCCTCTTACAATTACGGGAAAAAAATAAATCCACTAAAGATTTTTATGATATAGCTCTAGAGATGAAGAAATTGGCGGCAACACACCATATTCCCTTAATCATTAATGATCGCATGGATATAGCCTTGGCGGTAGATGCCGATGGTTTACATATCGGTCAGGATGATATGCCCTTGACTATAGCTAGAAAATTTATGGGACAAGATAAGCTTATAGGGGTTTCCGCTACAACTCTGGAAGAGGCTGTGCAAGCTCAGGAAGAGGGGGCAGATTATGTGGGGGTAGGAGCGGTTTTTACTACTCCCTCCAAAAAAGATGCCAAACCTGTATCCCTGCAAGAACTGACCAGGATTAAAGCAGCCTTAAAAATACCCGTGGTAGCTATTGGGGGAATTAATGAGACTAATGCTGAAAAACTTAAGCCCACCGGCATAGATGGAATATCTGTTATATCAGCAATTTTAGGGAAGCAAGATATTCAGCAAGCTACCCGGGAATTAAGAGATCTTATTGAGAGTAAGTAAGGGGATCATGCTTAACATAGTTAAAAAGAAAGCTCCTTAAAAACTAATAGAAAGAAAAAAAGAACTGGGATTTTATCTCAGTTCTTTTTACATTTGGAAAGTAAAAATAATGTCTTTCTTCCTGGTAGTAAAAGATTGTATAATGAGGTAAACTTACTGAGGAGTTCTTAAGCTTTCGTTTTTAATTTGTCTCACCGGAACCGGAAGAAGAATATTTGACGCAGTTTTACTAGTGGAGGAAATACATGTTCATACTTAATATTTGTGAATTCTTGGGGACTGTAGCCTTTGCAGTTTCAGGGGCGTTAGTAGGAATAGATAAGGAATTGGATTACTTCGGAGTAATCGTTTTGGCTGTTACCACAGCAGTAGGTGGCGGTATTGTGCGGGATGTGCTGATAGGCTGTACACCACCCTTAGCTGTACAGAAACCTTCTTATACTATAATCAGTATTTTGACGGCTTTAGTTGTTTTACGTTTATATAAAAGATTAGATAGATTCAAAAATACTATACAATTCTTCGATGCTGTGGGTTTAGCAGCTTTTACAGCTATTGGTGCCAGCATGGCCTTTTTAAATAATCTATCATCTCCTTTTATTGTAATAATTTTGGGACTTTTGACAGGCACCGGTGGGGGGATTATCAGGGATGTATTTGCTCAAGAGATACCTTTTGTCTTTAGAAAAGAAATATATGCCATAGCGTCCATTTTGGGAGTAACGGCCTATTTGGTCTTTAGGCAGTATCTGTCGCCCACAGCGGCGGTGTATGCCTGTTTTATAATTACCCTTGTGGTGCGGTTAGTAGCTATTAAATACGGTTTAAATCTCAAAGTAGTTAAGAAAAGTACCCATTCTTATTAAAGATTAAAAGAGAAGGGAAGGGTTAGTTATGCCGTTTGTAAACATTCGAATTACCAAAGAAGGTGCCACTGCTGAGCAAAAAAAGCAACTCATTGCCGGAGCAACAAAACTTCTGCAAGATGTGTTGGGTAAGAACCCTAAAACTACCTTTGTTATTATCGATGAAGTAGAGACTGATAATTGGGGAATAGCAGGCGAATCTGTAACAGAGAGAAGAAAACTGGGGAAGTAACAGGGCTCTAGAGAGAGTAGAACCAAATTTTTAACAAAAAAATGTTAGATAATATACAACAACAACTGAAATAATATTTATAGATAATGTGCATACCACCTCCATTCTGGCAGTTAAGTCCACCGTTAGAGGTGGTATTGACTTTATCTAAAAAATATGTTAGAATTCTAACTGTTAGATAAAATAACAATAAGACAACTAACAATAAGATAAATTACAATAAGAAAACTAATGATAACAAAAAAAGGAAGGTAAAAAATGAAAATAGAAGAAACTAAGGAACTATTTAACTTATTTTTTGAATTTATGCCTTTATATCATAAGAACATTGGTGCCATTATCAGAAAAGATGATGATATTGAACCTAAATGCCATAAGAATCAGATTAGAGCCATGTTAATGATGCAAAGACAAGGAAAAATTACACCTACCCGTTTGGGGATCTGCTTGGACCTGCGCAAGGGCAGTCTTACTACCCTAATTGATTCTTTAGTTGAATTGAATCTTGTATATCGGGAAGCTGATAAAGAAGACCGTAGGAGATTATGGTTAGCCTTGACTGAAGAAGGGCAAGAATATCTAGCCAAGAAGCGCAAGGCCCATGAAAAACATTTTGTTGAACTATTTTCTTCTCTTTCAGAAGAAGAAGTAATTGAGTTAAAGGAGCACTTAAAAAAATCTATTGAAATTATGAAAAAGCTCACTATCTAAAGAAGAGGAATATTGTAGAGTAAAATGATGTGGAGGAATTTGGTAACATGAATTATTCAGAACAACTTGGTGAAGAGAAAATTAGTAAGCTGCTTATCAGCTTTTCCGTTCCTGCAGTAGTTGCTATGTTAGTCAATGCTTCTTATAACATAGTAGATAGAATATTTATTGGTAGAGGAGTAGGGTCTTTGGGGATTGCCGGAATCACAGTCACTTTCCCCTTTATGCTGTTGATGATGGCTTTTGGTATGTTAATAGGATTGGGGACAACAGCCTTAATTTCCCTTAAAATGGGGGAAGAGAGATACAAAGAGGCAGAGCGTATCTTGGGAAATGGCTTTGTACTACTATTAGCAGTTTATTTTATTATTGGCGTGCTAGGCCTTTCTTTTATGAAACCTATTTTAGAAATATTGGGAGCTAGTGAGGATATCTTGCCTTATGCTTCACAGTATATGAGTGTTATCCTGTATGGAGCTATATTTCAGGGGATTAGTTTTGGGATGAACAATTTCATTAGGGCGGAAGGTAGTCCCCGACATGCTATGTTCACCATCTTGATTGCTGCTGTGTGTAATATTATTCTAGATCCCATCTTTATTTTTGTTTTTGGCATGGGAATAAAGGGTGCCGCATTAGCAACTATTATTTCCCAAGGGCTTTCTGCTTTCTGGGTCTTGCACTATTTCTTCGGTGGAAAAAGTGTCTTGAAAATACGTCGAGAAAATCTGAGATTACAGAGAAGATTAGTGAAACTCATTGTAACTATAGGTTCCGCTCCTTGTGCAATGCAGATTGCTGCCAGTATTATAAATATAATTCTTAATAATAGCCTCTCATATTATGGAGGGGACTTAGCCATTTCGGCTATGGGGATAGTATATAGTATAACTATGGTGAATCTGATGCCTATCTTTGGAATAAACCAGGGAGCACAACCCATTATAGGTTATAATTATGGAGCCAAGAAATTTACCCGTGTTAAGAAAGCTTTAGGTTTGGCAGTTTTAACGGCAACTGTTATAGTAACATTAGGTTTTATTGCAACCAGGGTATTCCCTACGGAAATTATAAGCTTGTTTAATAAAGAAGATGGGGAATTAATATCTTTAGGGACCTATGCTTTGAATATATATTTAATCTTTTTACCTATCATTGGTTTTCAAGTAGTGTGTGCCAATTACTATCAAGCGGTGGGTAAACCTAAACAAGCTATGATCTTGAGTCTATCCAGGCAGGTATTAATTTTTATTCCTGCGCTACTGATATTACCCAAGTATTTTGGGCTAAAAGGAGTGTTCATGGCTGGACCGGTTTCTGATTTATTTGCCTCACTGCTTACAGCTTTTTGTATTTATAAAGAGATGCAACAATTAAATGAGAAAGAAAGAAAAATTGGTAATATACAACCTCAATGGGTAGAAAATTAAAGATAATGTTGAATTAATTCAGTACAAGGGGATTTGATAATGACAGGGAAACTACTAAAAATAGCAGTTATAGGCGGTGGCGCAGCAGGAATGCTGGCAGCTATAGCTGCTGGCAGAAAAGGCGCCGATGTGACCATTTGGGAGCGAGATCCCCGGGTGGGAAAGAAGATATTAGCTACGGGAAATGGAAGATGTAATTATACTAATACATATACAGATATAGAGCATTATTATGGCAATAATCCCAAATTTGCCGTAAGTGCTCTTTCTCAATTTAGTGTTGAACAAACTATTAATTTTTTTAATCGCTTGGGTATAGCCCCTAAAATAGAAGAGCAGGGTAAGGTTTATCCCATGTCCGGACAAGCTTCCAGTATTTTAGATGTTTTGTTATATGAGCTAAAAGAACTAGGAATTCAAATCTGTACTGATTCTTATGTAAAAAAAATAAGTAAAGAGGGAAAAAATTTTTATGTCCAACTGGAAAATGACACTCGTTTTAAGTTTGATCGTGTCATTATTTCTTGTGGGGGTAAAGCCAAACCTTCTACGGGGTCGGATGGAAGTGGATATGAGCTGGCTCGCATGTTGGGGCACACAATAACTGGGATATTTCCTGCTTTAGTACAGTTAAAGTTGGAAGGCCAGTATTTTAAACAAATTGAGGGTGTCAAGATTGAAGGAACAGCCCAGCTCTTGTGCAATAATAAGTTAGTTATGGAGGAACAAGGAGATATTCTTTTTGCCAATTATGGTATATCTGGTCCCCCCATCTTGCAGTTGAGTCGGAAAGCCGGGGAACTTCTGGAAAAAGGGCAGGTTCCCATTATAAAAGTAATCTTGCTAGATAAAATAACAGAGGAAAAATTACAGCAGGTAATGATCATGCGTTTTAAAGATGGTCCTAATAAAACTATCCAGTTTAGTTTAGTAGGATTAATAAATAAAAGGCTGATACCTGTTGTGCTAAAAGAAGCCGGTATTACAGATTTAAATCGTCCTGTCAGCAATATTACGGGACAGGAACGACAAAGAATAGTTAGTATACTCACGGATTGGAGATTTAAAATAACTGGAACAAAATCATGGCCTAGTGCCCAAGTTACGGCTGGGGGGATCAATACAGAGGAAATTAATCCTTCTACTATGGAATCAAAGCTGGTTCCCGGTCTTTATTTTGCCGGAGAAATAATCGATATTGACGGAAGGTGCGGTGGCTTTAATCTACAGTGGGCCTGGTCTTCCGGATTCGTTGCAGGACAAAATGTAGCTCACTAGGAATATAGCGAAAGGTCTTGCATAAATAATAATAAAAAATAGTTAATAATTAACAAGGAAATAGTTGCAAAATTACTGTAAAAGTGAGAGAATAAATAAACGGAAACTAAAAAAACTAAAATAGTTTCCTACGGGGGTGCCAGATGCGGGAAAGAATCTTGCGGTCAGCTATAGAAAAAATAAGTAAATATGGCTTTCGCAGGTTTACTATCGATGATATTGCTAGGGACCTGGGGATAAGTAAGAAAACCATTTACAAGTATTTTTCTTCTAAAAGTAATCTCATCAGCGAAATTGTTGATGAGGCAGTTTTAGAAGAAGAAGTAGCTTATAAAAAGGAGATGGAAAAAAATCAGGGCTGGTTAGAAAAGTTGCAAGGCATTATGACAGTTTATACCTATCCTGATATACCCTATCGTTTGATGGATGAATTAGGACGTTTTTTCCCGGAAGAGAGTGCAAAAATCAAAAAAAATATTGAGTTACGGCAGAAAATGATCAAAGAATTATTAAATGAAGGTAAGGAAAAAGGATTTTTACGTCCCCATATCAATGTTAACGTGATGTTAATGATTCTTCATAAAGTTTTACAAATGCCGGCAGAAGAAGAATTTTTACAGGAAAATGACATCACTGTTAACCAATTACTGCAGGAAATGAAAGATCTAATACTATATGGCATATTAAAAAGAAATAAAGTATGCAGTTAAAACTAGTTAAGGCTAAAACTGTCTGGAAACTAAAGAAACTAAGATAGTTTCTTAAAAATAATTGTCATAAAATTAATTATCTTAAAAATTATCATCTTTAGTAAAAATGAGGTGGAAGTAATGCAAGAGGTAATGAAAGATGCAATGAAAAAAAAGCCTTGGTTAGGCTTGCTGCTGGTTGTAGTTATAGGGATTATGTTCATCAGTTTTGGTTGTCAAGATAAAGAAGAAACAAAAGAAGAAAAAGTAAAGCCTGTTAAGGTTCTGGAGACTAAAGAAGATGAGGAAAATGTTAGCTTAGAATACATAGGGTTGATAAATTCTCAAGAAGTTAAAAAATATAGTTTTAAAGTAGCCGGTAAAATTGCTGCCATCCCAGTGGAAAAAGGGGATCGGGTAAAAAAGGGACAGGTGTTGGCTCAGCTAGATAAAAAGGATTTAAGCTTTGCCCAAGAAGCGGCAGAATTGAATATGCAAAAAGCTTTTAGTGCCTATCAAGATGCCTTGGATTTTTATCAGAAAATGGAGGTTCTTTATGAAAAAGGGGCTGTGACACAAAATGAGTATAACAAAGCTAAACTGAATTACCAGGTTCAGGAAGCCACCTATAATCAAGCTGCTGTAGATAATGCTCATAAATTGAGTATGTTGAATGATGCTGATTTAGTAGCAGATATAGATGGGTATGTGGTAGATACCATGTTTGAAGAAGGAGAAGTTATAGCTGCCGGCTATCCTGTTGTTGTGGTTCGCAGTGAAACCCAGATAGTTAATACGGGCTTATCCCAAGAGGATGTTAAAAAGATAGGCTTAGGAACAAAGGCAGTGATCAAGGAAGATGGGTTTGTTGCTGAAGGTATAGTTACTAATATTGAGCAAGTTCCTGACAAAACAAGCAGAACTTACAATGTAGAGATAGAGCTGAAGGAAAAACTTCCGGAAGAGGCTTTTTATTTAGGTTCTACAGTTGAAGTATTCTTAGATGTAGGAAAGGAAAAAGGCATTTGGATACCTATCACTTGTATTATGAGCGACGGAGAAGATTATGTTTATGTAGTAGAAAATGAGAGGGCTGTGCGCAAAAATATTACAATGTTAAATGTGCAAGGGAATTATGTAAAAGTGGAAGGTCTTAAACCGGGAGAAAACCTGGTGACC
>JAHDSB010000135.1 GCA_018433015.1 Clostridia bacterium
CAGGGCCGCATATGGTTCTGATTGAAAGGTTGATGTTTCCTATACTGCATGAAAAGTGGAGATTGCAGAGCTTCCATAACGGAACAGTCCCGAATATTTATATTGGAATAATGAATGAAGGCGCAAGGTTCTACTTGTCCCGCCGAATTGATATGGAGGTAATGACGTCCCCCCGCTATGCAGCCCTCTATGTATTTAGCATCATTCCAGAAATCAATCAGGAAGATGGGCTTTTCTTTGCGAATTTCCTGAACCCGCTCTCCCATATAAACTCTTTGATCAGGAGTTGCCATAAAGTCTACATCACTGTCGCTTCCCACGGGGACATAAGTAAAATACCAGCCAAATCTGCAGCCTTTATTAATCATCAGATCTATGTATTCGTCACTGGCCACCGCTTCTGTGTTCTTCCTATGGTAGCAAGCAGAGAAACCATAAATACAGCCGGCCTCCTTTAATCTATCCATAGCAGCTATAACTTGTCGGTAGGTACCCTTTCCTCTCCGGAAATCGGTTTCCTCCTCAAAGCCTTCCACACTGATAGCAAAGGTTAGGTTTCCGACCCGTACTACTTCTTTTACAAAATCATCATCGATCAAAGTTCCGTTGGTAAAGGCCATGAACATGCAATCATTATGTTTCTCACAAAGCTTAATTATGTCTTTTTTCCTTACTAGGGGCTCTCCCCCTGAGAACAAGTACATACGCACCCCTATTTCTTTAGCCTCATTGATAATTCGATCCAATAGTTCCAAAGATAGATTATTGTTCAACTGATATTCCCCGGCCCAGCATCCCGTACAATGCAAATTACAAGCTGAAGTGGGGTCCATTAAGATGGCCCAGGGAATGTTGCAATTATATTTTTTCATGGCTCTTCTCCGCAGTTCTAGACCAATAAAATCAGCGTGGACAATAAAGTTTTGGAAAAACTTCCTCCGCACATTAGGATGGGTATCCTTCAGCATGCTAATCATGTAGTCCTTCCATACGGAATTTCCTTGAAACAGTTTACGAACAAAATCTACATATTTCTTTTCTTGCGTATTCTTGACTACCTTGTCGGCCCAATCTAAGAGTCTTAAGGCATTTTTCTCAGGATCTTTTTCCACATAGTTCATTCCTGTATTAAAGAATGTCTCTCCTAACAGTTTCTTACCTATTAACACATGAATCACTCCCTTCCCCGACATTCGTGTCGAGAATAACTAAAAAAATATTGTTAACATAATAGAATCTAAAACTACCCGATTATACTATCATTAACATATAAATCACTCCTTTTATCGACACTTATGTCGATATTGAGCAAAAAAATATATTTATTACCTATGGGCACCTATTAGGCAGTGAGTGGTAAATCAGCGGTAATTTACTGCTGCAAGAATATTGTTTATAAATCTTATTACATCTTTTCCCTAACTATGTCACTAAAAGCCCACTTAAAAGAAGATCAATATCTTGTAAATATTGTTCATAATCCACTTCTTCTTTTAGAAAGAAGAGGCTTAACAACAAGGAATCCATTAAAGCCAGCAAGGTAGTACTCATGGATTTTACATTAGTGGGTTTAAATTCTCTATTATCTATGCCTTCCTGGAGATATTCAGCCAGCAATTTTTTAAAGTGCTCTACCTTATATAATAAGGAGGTCAGCAAATAATTTGACTGTCTTTTGTCGGGTACAGCCCAAATATCTAATAAAACTAAGATCTTATCTCCAGCATTGATATAGGTATCGGTAATAGCTCTTAGCAGGGTCTTTATCTTAGTCATAGCTGAAACAGAAGCATCATATTTGGTATTTATCATTTGTGTATCTATGGCCTCAAAAAATTCTTCCAAGCAAAAGATAAAGATCTCTTCTTTATTCTTAAAATAATCGTACAAAGTACTGCGTCCCATTTCACAAGCTTTAGCAATATCCTGCATATTGGTATTATAGAAACCTTTCTGACAGAATATTTCTAAGGCCGTTTGGGCGATGTTAAGCTTTTTTTCGAGAGAATCTACAACTTTGGGCATATTTTCTCCCTTCCGTAAAAATTATGTCCGACACTAGTGTCGTCAAACTCAGTATAGCATTTTTTTAGGAAAATATAAACAATTCATAATAAAAAACTTATTTTGAGATACTTTTAATTAACTCAGGATCGCTTAACCAGGACATAAAAAAGGCAGTAAATGCTCACAGCATCCCCTGCCTTCTTCTTATATTCTTATTTGTTAAGCTTAAGTGTTATCCTTAGTATCGAGACATTTCTCTTTCTTCCTTTTCCTTGGCATAAATATTCTCCAAGAAATCTTTTGTTTCTGAAACTACCACACCGCTTAATAACACCAAGCCAATCAAGTTAGGTATGGCCATTAAACCATTCAAAGCATCAGCTAAAGCCCACACAAAGTCAATCTTCAACTTAGCCCCTACTATTACAACTGCCACCCACAGGATACGATAAAAGATTATTACCCTTTTCCCCAATAAATATTGGGCGCATTTTTCTCCATAATAAGCCCAACCTAGGATAGTGGAATAAGCAAAGAGAATAATTCCTAAAGATACGATCATTCCACCCCAATTACCGGGTAAACCATGACTAAAAGCTGCCGCAGTCAAAACTGCACCGGTATAGGTTTCCGGCACTGCTTGCTGCCACACACCCGTAACGGTCAATACTAAACCGGTAATAGTACAAACGATAATGGTATCAAAGAAAGTTCCTGTCATGGCTATAAAAGCTTGTCGAGCAGGATGGTCTGTTCTAGCTGCAGCCGCTGCAATAGGAGCACTACCTAAACCTGCTTCATTAGAGAATACACCCCGTGCTACTCCAAAACGAATAGCTTGTGCCACTGTGGCACCCATAAAACCGGCTGCCACTTTGTCGACACCGGAAAATGCTGAAGTAAAGATAATATTTAAAGCTTCCGGTAATTGACCTATATTAAGTAATATAATTATTATTCCGCCAATAATATAAAATGCTGCCATAAAAGGTACGAGAAAAGAAGTTACTCGACCGATACTCTTAATCCCCCCCAGAATAACTAAACCTGTTACAAGTGCTAAAACAATGCCTGTGGCCAGGGGAGGAACGTTAAAAGTAGCTTCGATAGAAGTCGCCACAGAGTTAGACTGTACCACATTACCAATACCAAAGCCGGCTAAAGCACCAAAAAGTGCAAAAAGCATGCCGAGCCACTTCTTGCCCAATCCTCTTTCCAAATAGTACATAGGCCCGCCGGCCATTTGGCCATTTTCATCTGTGATCCGGTACTTAACGGCTAAAATTGCTTCAGCATATTTAGTTGCTAAGCCTACTAAAGCCGTGGCCCACATCCAAAATACTGCTCCGGGTCCTCCTAAAGTTACAGCCGTAGCTACTCCTACCAAGTTACCCGTACCGATAGTTGCAGCCAGAGCCGTAGTCAAGGCCTGGAAGGGACTAACATCCCCCTGGGATTTATCCTTTACTTCCTGCTTGCTAAAAACCTGTCTTAGGGCATAAGGTAAAAATCTAAAGGTTATAAACTGTAACCGAAAAGTTAATAAAAGGCCTGTCCCCACTAAAAGCACTAACATGGGAGGCCCCCAGACAAAATCATTAATCTGCCCAATTAGTTTTGTAAGATACTCCATACCATCATTCCTTTAGTTCTTAGTTTATAATATTATTGCCAAATTTAATTTAACGAAATAATTATAAAGTTTATAACCCTGAAATGCAAACTTTATACAATATACAAAGTTTTTTGACACTTAGCAGTTGGATAATTACCGGGGAATAATACCCCTCAATAAAAGCTGCTCCTACCAGCAATAAGATAAGCCCTAACATTACCAAGATATAATTTAAAAAGTATTTCGGTAAGCTGATGCTGCCGGGAGTACTCCGTCCTTTAATCAAGTACACAGAAAAATTTGTAGCCGATACTGCTGCTAAAAGATAAGCCGGTAGGGACAAGAGGTTGGGAGGAACTACTGCAAAAAGGGCTAACAAGCCACCTAACAGGCCTTTTCCTTGTAAGAGAAAGACAATAGTAAAACCCAGAACAAAACCCCGTGTAAAAATAATCAGCATAATAAAGGGCACACCAATCACGGTAAGACCTAAAATAAGGATTTTAGCCAGATTTAAAGCATTTTTCACAAATGCTTGTCTTGTATTCATAATATAATCAAGCTCACCATTAGTCTGAGCAAGGCCTTGCTCAATGAATTTTAATAAAGAAGAGGACTGACCTTCATTTAAGACCCTGACACCTAAAGATCCAAAGATAATTCCCGCAATAAAACATAATAATATAAAAATATAAACCCACCAGCTAGAATGAAAATGCTGAGATAACTTTTGTTTAAATTTTCCCATTTTCTACCTCCTCCCCTCTATTCCATGTTATGAGGTTAGAAGTTCAAATATAACCAGTCCTTCTTTTTTTGACAAGCTTTGCTTTTATACAAAAAATAATCCCTCAGCCCAGGTTTTACCCGGCAGAGGGATTGGGATTAGTTGGCGTGGAGAGGAGGAATAACCAGCCAACCTTTTTCCTTATTAAGTTTTAATAATTGTCCCCCTTGCTTAACTAACTGCTGATGATGTTGAGCAAAAATCAGGGCTACATCTTCCCTGTAGCTCAAGCCAATTATTTGACTACATTCTACCAGAGCTAAGGCAATATCATGGGAAACACAATTTGCTATCTCCATATCGGAAAACCTGGCTCCCACAGGAATATCTTCACCATCGATTTCCGGTCTCTCCTGGGGAGCAGGTGGAGGCATAACCCCATTTTCTTTGAGCAACTTGTCCAGAGTATCTATTTCCGGTCTAATTACTTTGGTGATCATATTTTTCATGTACTTTTTCAAATCTTTATCACCGGCATGATTAATTAAGAATTGATACTTGGCTACACAACCTTTGGCCATTAATAAGTGTTTCCACACACTGAATACTTCTCCATAATGCATAGGTTCTAATTTTTGATTTCCTGATAATAAGCCCATATTTTTATTCCTCCCCCTTGCTGTAGGTTTTGTCTATGTTTTTCCCCGGGAGGAACAAATATATGTGTGAATTGCTTCTAACTTATTTTGCTTTAGCTAACCATAACAGGGCAATCAGAGTCTTAGCGTCTTGTATTTCCCCTTTTTCTATCATCTGCAAAGCCTCACTGAGTTTAATCTTTGCGAAAGTTATAATCTCATCGGGATCAGGATGGGCTTCTTTTTTCACCAAATCACGGGCATAGTATAAATGCATGGTTTCATTAGCAAAACCGGGTGCGGTATAAAATGTTGTTATCTTTTCCCAGCTTTTCGCAACAAAACCCGTTTCTTCCTCCAATTCTCTGGTAGCACAAATTAAAGGATCTTCCCCCTTTTCCAGCTTACCTGCAGGAATCTCATACAATACTGTTTGTACGGGATAGCGATATTGTTTAACAAAGATAACTTCCTCTTCTTCCGTAACAGCAATGATGGCCACTGCCCCAGGGTGCAAAACCATATCACGGGTAGCACGTGCACCGTTGGACAAGGCCACTTCATCCTGTCTAAATGTTAAAAAACTTCCTTGCTGTTCCTGTAGCGTTTTTATATATTTTTCTTCCACTGTAGTACCTCCTGTCATATTTACTAATTCCTCTTCATATATATGGACTATCTCTATTGTATATAAAGGAGTCCTAATATGATAGTAACTTATAATAGTGTATGTTTAAAAGGTACACCTTACGAAATTTTACTTGAACTGAGTAAACTAAAGAGAGATTACACTTACGTCAAAGATGTGATTAGAAGATCCTTTCATTAGTTATCCCTTGTCTTATATGGGATAAACAATCCTAGGAACCAGTTGCAAGTATTCTTCTAACTGATAACTTTTACTTATTCCTGTTTTACACCACACAGCAAAATGTTCGCAATTATTAAATAGCAGGCTATATTGATTTTCGCCCAATCTGCTTTCAGCCCGCTTAACTGTCTCTTCCGGTGAATAAACCTTTATTTTTTTGATGTAATCAGGGACTTCCCTATATTTAATGGGCAGGGATTTATGGGGCCATTTGTATTCACAATCTAAGATAAATAAGGTAGTAGAGTCATGGAGAAAACCTTTCATATTCGTTTTTCTGATCATGATATTTTCGTCTTCTTTCGTAGCTGAATAATGAATAACCGTATCATTACCGGCATATATTCCATAATGTTCATAAAATAAGCGGCTTACTCCTATCACGTCCCCATATTGGATTTTTCTCTGCTGGCTAATGGCCTCTTGAAATTTATTATTATAGTATTTTAAAGTCTTTTTTATATAGTAAAAAAGGCTTCTCTTTTTGGCTCTTTCCGTCATCAGGCCTCTTCCTCTCCAAATTTCTCCTGTTATATTCTATGGAGGAACAGCCTCAGTGTTCTAATATTCTTTTCTTAAAACTCCTCTATTTTAGGCTTTCAGCCTTTGAAATTTCTCCTTAGTCATGTCCTCTCTCGCTTTCTGTAGCTTTAACAGGTCAGCTTTTTTCAAACATCCTTCTCATCGTTGCTTCCTCACCGGGAAGAATAATATACTTAAATTTTAAGTAAGCAGAACCAAGCAGGGCCGGCTCAGGAGCAAAGATGTCTGCGTTAATTATAAGCCTCCCCATCTTCCCAGTATATAGCTTGATCTTAAAAGATAATTATACTAAAAGAAGCCACATCTTTTTTTGGAGATGTGGCTTCTTCTTGCTTTATTTTGCCCCAGGGGGCCAATGTATAGCATTGCCTGTCACAGCATGGGCCGCTTCCATCATAGCTTCGCTTATGGTGGGATGGGGATGAACTGCAGCAATGATCTCTTCCGCGGTGGCTTCCAAGGTCATTGCCACCGTTGCTTCCCCGATTAAATCGGTGGCCCGTGGTCCAATGATATGAACGCCCAATATTTCCTTATATTTTTTATCTGCGATTATTTTTACTAAGCCCTTTTCACAGCCTTCAATGACAGATTTCCCATTTCCGGCTAAGGGGAATACCCCTACTTCATAAGCAATTCCTTGCTCTCGGGCTTGTTCTTCCGTCAAACCTACCCCTGCTATCTCCGGATTTGTATAGATACAATAAGGTATTAATTTGTTATTATAGTGGGCCTTGTGCCCCAAGCTATGTTCCACTGCTGCTACCCCTTGAGCCGAAGCGGCATGGGCCAACATAGTTAATGCATTACAGTCACCGATGGCGTAGATTCCCGGCACATTAGTGGCAAAATTTTCGTCAACTACTATGGCCCCTTTATTTGTGTTTATCCCTACTTTCTCTAGATCTAACTTAGCCGTATTAGGTTTACGCCCTACTGCCACTAAGACATATTGCCCGCGCAGTTCTTGCTCTTTCTGATCCTTCACTACTTTTACTGCTAATTCAGCTTTTTCTTCCTTAACTTCCGTCATTTTGGTTTCTGTTAAGAAAGTTACACCCTGATCTATTAATTCTTTTTTTATTACCTGGATCAGCTGTCCATCCACCGGGGGTAAAATTTCCGGAAGCATCTCCACCACTGTAACTTTTGTACCTAAGGAGCTATACAGGGCGGCAAACTCCGTACCTATTACCCCTCCCCCAATAATTATCAAAGAGGATGGTATTTCAGCTAAGCTTAATCCTGCGGTACTGTCAATCACTCCGGGAAGCTGGGACCCCGGAAAGCGCAGATGAACAGGAACGGAACCCGTACTTATAATGATCTTATCGGCAGAAATTGTTTTAGTTGTACTGCCTTCTATCTTTACGGTATGTTTATCCTTTAGGGAAGCATACCCTTTGTGGACGGTAACTTTATTTGCTTTTAATAGTCCTTGGACCCCTTGAACCAGCCGGGTTACTACCTTTTCCTTATGTTTTAACAATACCGGCCAATTAACCCGGACTCCCTCAACATCCAACCCTATTGTTGGGCCCTTTAGCACCCTTTGATAAAGTTCAGCGGTATGCAACAGGGCTTTGGTAGGGATACAACCCACATTTAAACAGGTTCCCCCTATTTTATCACCTTCTACGAGATGAACTTCAGCCCCCAACTGTGCTGCACGAATAGCAGCCACGTAACCACCAGGGCCACCTCCGATAATAATAATTTTATTTTTCATAGCTACCTACTCCCATCGTCAATGTATCCGGCATTTTCTGCACCAAGCTCAGCCCTCACTTAAACAATTCACTACAGAAATACTCTTAAAGGCCACTCTATCAATTTAATCAGGATACCTAAAAACTCCGCTGCAGGTGCTCCGTCAATTATCCTGTGATCAAAAGTTAAGGATAAACCCATCATAGAGCGGATCTTAATTTCCCCTTCATGAACTACGGGCTGTTCTTTTATTCTCCCGATCCCCATAATGGCTGATTCCGGCGGATTAATAATAGGAGTAAACCAATCTACTGAGCCGTATGCCCCCAGATTAGTTATAGTAATAGTACCTCCCCTCATTTCATCCATAGCCAACTTATTCTCCCGGGCCCTGGCCCCTAAATCTTTTACTTCTTTCCCAATCTGTAATAAGGTTTTTTCCTGGACTTGCCTTATAACCGGCACTACAAGCCCCTTCTCTACGGCCACCGCCAGACCTATATTAATATCTTGCAACAGCTTGATGTTAGTACCATCAAAAGTAGCATTCATGTAGGGGGCCTTTTCCAGTCCACGGGCGACTACCTTGATCAACATATCGGTGATGGAAACTTTTTCATCGTCCTCACAGTTTTCATTAATAGTCTTGCGTAAGGCCAAAAGCTCAGTAACATCCACACTAACATGGTGAGTTACCATGGGATAAGTAGACCAACTGCCGGCCATATTGTCTCCGATGGCTTTTCTCATACCGGAGTAGGGAATAAGCTCTCTATACTCGTTATCTTCTGAAGGAATAGGCTCTTGCTTTTCTTCTGACTTCGGAGGATTAGCCACGGCCTTTTCTATATCTTCCTTGGTGATCCGTCCCCCCGGTCCCGTTCCGATGATGTCTTGATAATCAAGGCCCTTTTCTTGAGCCAATTTACGGGCGGAAGGTGTGATTTTAACTTTTTTGGGAATAGCACTTACTGATGCTGGGCTTGCCGGGGTGGGGCTATCGGGGGTAGGCTGTGCAGTTTCATTATCTGGAGCAGGAGCAGGCTCCGCCTTTTTAGACTCAGCAACTTGTTCTCCCGCTTCGCCCAAGATCCCTAATACTGTGAAACAGGGTACTTCTTCCCCTTCCTTAATATAGATTTTCAGCAGTATCCCATCCTGGGGAGCTTCCACTGTATTGGTGATTTTATCGGTGGTAATCTCTAAGAGCACATCTCCTTGGGCTACCTGATCCCCCTCTTTTTTTAACCACTCTACCACTGTACCGGTGGTCATTGTTAAGCCTAATTTAGGCATGATAATCTCATGAGCCATATAAATTCACTCCATTTTCACAAGTTATTATTGTAAAGCAGCTTTATAATCTATGACGCTGGGACCAGCGAAGGTAAGTTCAATTTGGACTTCATCATCTTCCTTTATTGCTAGCTCCCTTTCCCCATCTAAAGCAATGATACAGGGAGTATGATGGAGCTTTACTGTTTGCTGCAACTTTATTTTTTCGTAGGTTTTTACCTTTACAGGCACTATCATCCCCGGAGCTATAGGGGCGGTAACACTAGAACCGCCCTCACCAAACTCCAGAGCTAACCCTGCTTTATCCTTAGAACCTATAGCTAGCAAATTTCCTGCTATGGAGGCCATCCCGATATTATGGGGCTCACCACGAGTAAATACCCCTTGCAAGAGACCCTGAACCTCCCAAATGGCCCGAGCGCCGATAAAGACATCTTTTATAACAACAGCATCAATCAAAGCAATGTCTACGGGAATTCCATTGAGATAGATAATTAATTTTTTGCTGGGCCTAACAGCTTGAGGATGATTACTGCTTCCCCCTGCTACTTTACCTGCTGCCAATCCGGCAATAGTCCCTTCTACCATTACGGGAAAAACGTTATTGGTCCCGGTAGATACCGGTAAGAGGGGAACATTTCCACACCCTTTGGCCACCAGACGATTAGTGCCGTCTCCACCTAGAGTAATAAGGGAACCGACTTTGCATTCAGCCATAATTTGGGCCGCCTTAAAGGAATCCTCTTGCGTTCCGGTAAGTTCAAGATCAACGGGAACCACTTCCAGCGGCAACTTATCCTGACTTTTTAAGCCGTCTAAAGCTCTAGGTACAATCCCATAATAGTCGGGCATATATACTACCCTCTTTACATGCACAGCGGCTAACCCCAACAAGATACGGCGTACTATATTAACTTTTTCCTGATTATCAAAGACAGTACCATAGGATACTAGTCGCCTAATGTCTTTACCGGAAGCAGGATTAGCGATAATGCCTACCGTAACCATCCTCACCACCTCAACCTTTAAAACATTTCTTTTACAGCTTTTACGATCTTATCTTGGCTGGGTAAATAATGGGCTTCCAAATAAGAGCTAAAAGGCACGGGACAATCGGGAGCAGTAACTCGTTTGATAGGAGCATCCAGCAGATCAAAACCTTCATCTGCTACTAAGGCAGCAATTTCTCCCCCTAATCCCCCGGTTTTAACGGCCTCGTGGACAATGACCAGCTTCCCTGTCTTCTCCAAGGATTGCAAAACACTGTCCTTATCAAAAGGAGCCAAAGTGCGGGGATCTATCACTTCTGCACTTATCCCTTCTTGTGCTAGAGCTTCTGCCGCCGCTAAAGCTTGATGAACCATAGCCGACCAAGCCACAATTGTTACATCGGTACCCTCCCGCTTAATATCCGCTTTCCCCAAGGGTACAACATACTCGCCTTCCGGCACCTCTCCCTTAAAGCCTAAGAGCCCTTTATGTTCAATATAGACCACAGGGTTATCATCACGAATAGCGGCTGCCATCAATCCCTTAGCATCTGCGGGAGTAGCAGGCATCACAACTTTTATGCCCGGGATATGGGTTAAGAAGGCTTCTAAACTCTGAGAATGTTGGGCTGCTGCCCCCACACCGGCACCACAGGTGGTGCGAATTACCATAGGTAATTTAGCTTTACCGCCAAACATATAGCGCATCTTGGCCGCCTGATTTAAGATTTCATCCATACACACACCAATAAAATCAATAAACATAATCTCTACAATAGGACGTAACCCCGCCGCTGCTGCGCCTACGGCATGGCCCACGATAACCGTTTCGCTTATAGGGGTATCAATAATCCGTTCCCCGCCAAATTCCTGAAAGAGACCGGCCGTTTGCCCAAAACAACCGCCAAATATCCCTACATCTTCGCCAGCCATATATATATTAGAATCTTTTTTCATTTCAATGCGGATACCATCCCTCAATCCTTCAACATAAGACATTTGAGTCATTATTTTTCACCCTTTCTCTCTTTATAATTAACCTGCATAAACGTCAGTCAACAATTCATCAAGACTAGGATCTTTACTGTTTTTAGCAAATTCTACGGCTGCCTCTATTTTGCCGTGAGCCTCTTCTTGTAGATGAGCAATTTCTTCTTTAGTAACAACCTTATGCTCCAACAGTTTCTCTTCTAATTTAATGATGGGATCTTTTTTCACCCAAGTTTCCTGCTCTTTCGGATCTTTGTACACGCCAGGATCTCCTTCAAAATGGCCCCTATGTCTCCAAGTCTTACATTCTATTAAACTGGGACCATCGCCCTTCCTGGCGCGTTTAACGGCTTCTTTAACAGCCTCATAAACTGCTATTACATCATTACCGTCTATTGTCATACCCGGCATACCGTAAGCTGCGGCCCGATCAGAGATATCATTAATATTCATGTGATTTTTCTGATTATTGGAAATACCATACATATTGTTTTCACAGATATAGACGGCAGGTAATTTAAAGATGGAAGCCATATTCAAGGATTCATGGAAAGTTCCCCGGTTTGAGGCCCCATCCCCGAAGAAGCACACTGATACAGCATCGGTTTTTTTGTATTTACAAGCAAAGGCTGCTCCTGTAGCGATAGGTTGTCCTGCTCCCACAATACCATTGGCCCCTAAAATTCCTAAATTCACATCGGCAATATGCATGGAACCACCTTTGCCTTTACAATAACCACTGGCCTTGCCAAAGAGTTCTGCCATCATTAAATCCAGCTTTCCTCCTTTAGCAATCAAGTGTCCGTGACCTCTGTGGGTACTAGTTATATAATCTTTATCAGTAAGATTTGCACACGCTCCTGTAGCTACTGCTTCTTCCCCAATATATAAATGCACAAAACCAGGTATTTGTCCGGCGGCAAACAACTCTACTGCTTTTTCCTCAAAATATCTGATGGTAAGCATAGTTTCATAAAAACTTAACAATTTTTCTTTTGTAATCTCCATACTTGTATCCTCCTTTTCTTTCCCCGGATTATAAAATTTACTTTTACACTTGAACTTGCCCTCACTCTTCCTCTCTGTAAACGGTCAGGGCCGCTACTACAAGAACGATTTCATCCCCGGGACCCAAACTTGGTAAATGCAGTCCTTTCACCGTTAAGCCCCCTTGAACCACTTCTATCTCTACAGAACCAAAGGGAATTCCTTTCCTTACTTCAGCTTTATTGATTTTCTCAGGATAAGGGCAGCCGATTTTAGCCTCAATCTGCATTTTGTTGGGATCGGGAAGGGGATAAGCTTCTACCAGACCACACAAACAACTGTGAGATATGGCATCCTTAACAGCCTTCTGAGCTGCCTTAGTCACATCTCCCCCATGAATGTCCGCACCCATCCCCCATTCAATGACAAAGCGTTTACGGCCCAAAACTATACCTCCCTTCTCTTTAATTTTTTGTACAGATCCTGTGCTGTTATAGATATATAAAGCAAGTATTATGCCATAATTTACGGAACCCCCATAACATGCTACTTCCCACTAAAAAAGCTCAAATTAGTGAGGATATAATATATCCCTCAACCAGCTGCTAAAGAATATTTGTAACATTATTGTTCAGTTTTGCTTTACAGCAATGTAACACTTTTGCAACATAAAAAAACCTTCCTCATCACAAGGAAGGTTTTTTGGGCCTACTATCAATTTTTGATATCGTAATCTTTCATTTTACGATATAGGGTAGTACGGGATATTCCTAAATCTTTTGCAGTTCTAGTAATATTTCCCCCGTTTTTATCTAATAAAATGATGATGTTGCGACATTCCTGCTCCATGGCCCGGAGTTTTCTTGCTCCTCTAGAAGTAGAACCATTAACTTCATTAGGAACTACAACCTCCTGCTGCACCATGGCATCCTGGGAATCTACGATTTCCTTAGGAAGATCCGCTAAGCTGATCCTATTATTCTGGGCCAGGCACACCAGCCGTTCTACCACATTTTCCAATTCCCTTACGTTGCCGGGCCAATTATAGCACAGTAAATATTTAATAACATTGGGATCTATAGTTATTTCTTTACTATGTTGCCTTGTATATTTGCGTAAAAAATACTCAAATAATAATTTAATATCTTCTTTCCGTTCTCTCAGGGGCGGTATTTCCAAGGCTACTACTTTAAGTCTAAAATAAAGGTCTTCTCTAAAATTACCGTTAGCTACTTCTTTTCGTAAGTTCTTATTGGTTGCCGAGATTATTCTTACATCTATGGGAATGGTTTTATTGCCGCCAATACGAGTAATTTTCCTTTCCTGGAGTACCCGTAACAGGGCTACCTGCTGTTCTAAAGGCAATTCCCCTATTTCATCTAAAAATAGGGTCCCCCCATTAGCTTGCTCAAACTTACCGGATCTTCCTCCTTTCAGAGCTCCGGTAAAAGCTCCTGCTTCATAACCGAAAAGTTCACTGACAAGTAAATTTCCCGGGATAGCGCCACAGTTCACAGCAATAAAGGGTCCCTTTTGTTGCGAACTCATTTCATGAATGGCTTGAGCAAATATTTCCTTACCTGTGCCACTCTCACCTTGCAACAAGATGTTAGCTCTACTACCGGCAACCAAAGCTGCCTTATCTTTACACTCTTTTATAGCTTGACTCTCACCAATTATTTGTTCCAAGCTAATTGTAGCAATATTTTTATTATTAGTACTATTTTTCCCACTATTATTTATAATAAATTTTTTCCCTTCCTCTATTTTCTTAAGGATTATAGTAGTACCTTTTTTGTTTCCTATCTTATCAATAATAGGTTCACCGTATAGATGGTAGACTTCTTTATTTTTCGCGTGATAAATTTCTTCACTACACTTCAGCTTCTTAATTTCCCTAAGAAAAGTACTTTCTTTATTAAAAATCCGGGTAATAGGTTTATGCAAAATTTCATATTGGGGTTTAGCCAAGATCCTGGTAACTGCCGGATTAATATAGATAACCACATCATTTTTATCTAACTCCATAATCCCATCGGAAATTCTATTAAAAGTTTTTGTGATGGAACTATTAGCCAGGGTCATATCTGTATTGATTTTATTCATTCTGTATTGCATAGAAATCATTTTGGCCAGCATAGCAACTATCCCTAAAGTATGGGGATGCAAACTGTCGGAATAACCGGAGATATCTACTATACCTAAGACAGAACCGGCACTATCAAAGATAGGTGCAGCTGAACAAGACCATAAGTGATGTTTGGAGCAATAATGTTCAGAACCCAAGATTTGTAGAGGTTTTTCTATCACTAAAGCAGTGCCGATAGCGTTAGTGCCCACATCACCCTCTAACCAGCTAGCTCCGCAGACAAAATTAATCCTCCTCAAGCGCCCGTGAATCTCCGTATCGTACTTATTGGCAATAATCCGGCCCTCTTTATTTATCAGAATTAAGACACAACCGGTATTTTTGATATATTCAAATACCATTTCCATCAGGGGCACAGCTATCTCCATTAGCTCATTATCCCTCTCCCAAATTTGTTTTATTTCCTGCTGGGATAAAATATTACTGCAACGCCCATCGTTTTTATTAACTTTTGCCGAGTAGCTCCGTTCCCATGATTCTTTGATAACTAGTTCTCTATCATAAGTAATATTAACCGGCGGAAAGAAAAGGTCGTTCAAAACAATCTACCCCCTCTTAATTTTTGTACAATAACTTAGATAAATGTAATTTTTCCAAATATTAAGTATATTGATTTGCCATACAACTTAAAGACACTATCATAATTTCGTTATAGTTTGCCGGGAATATCTTTATTTGAATTATAACAAAGTTAAATCAGTAAAGCAAAAAACAAACGTCTTATCACTTTAGACAAGACGTTGATTCTTCTATTAAATATATAAATATAATATTAGCCCACTTTACTTCCTATTCTCAATTTATCTGCTACCATGGCAATAAATTCTGAGTTGGTAGGTTTTCCCCGCTGAATATTGATTGTATAACCAAAAAATTTATTCATCATTTCTACATTGCCACGGTCCCAGGCTAATTCTATGGCATGGCGAATAGCCCTTTCCACTCTGCTGGGTGTAGTTTGATATTTTTCCGCAATCATGGGATATAATTCTTTTGTTACTGCTCCCAGTAAATTCACTTCATCTATGACTAACAAAATAGCATCACGTAAATACTGATAACCTTTGATATGGGCGGGCACACCCATCTGATGAATAATGTTTGTTACTTCTACATCCATGTTCTTAGAGCGCACTTGAGGCTGATATGTATTCTCTACAGGAGCACCGCCTCCTTTACTCTCTATCCTCCCTGAACACAGCTGGCGTATACGATGGGCCAGTGTATCTAAATCAAAAGGTTTCAACACAAAATAATCTGCCCCCATTTCCACTGCTCGTTGAGTCATACTTTCTTGACCAAAGGCTGTTAACATTATAACTTTTGGTCGGGTCTCAGACTGGGTCAATCTCTCCAGTACGCCGATGCCGTCTAAATGGGGCATGATAATATCAAGAATTACTACATCAGGTACTAATAAAGAAATCATTTCTAAAGTTTCTAATCCATTGTATGCTGTACCAACAATCGAGAAGTCATCTTGTTTTTCAAAATAATCTCTCAAGATTTCTACAAAATCTCTATTGTCGTCAGCAATTATTATTTTTATTGGCGTTTTACTCATTCATTTTCCCCCTCACTTTAAAATCCCACAATAGCATTTCGACAATTGCCATTTATCTCCTGCTTTTTAATCTCATTTATTTTGCTAAATATTCACATATTTTCTTTTATATTTCGAAAATTTTTGATATATTTATATTTTAAAACACATTTTTATTACATAAATTTCCAGCTTTATACAAAAAATAAGATAAAAACCTTGAGAACTTTGCCTCAAGGTTTTACTATTTTTATTTAAAATATCTGCTTCCAGCAACATATTTTCGATAAAAACTCCATATCCTCGAACAGGATCATTAACAAATACATGAGTTACGGCACCTATTATCTTATTATCTTGTATTATAGGACTTCCACTCATACCTTGTACTATTCCTCCTGTATACTTCAAGAGATTTTTATCAGTTATGCGGATAATCATATTTTTTCCGTCTAATCTGCCATTCATCACCCTTTCAACTTCAATATCATACTTCTTTATTTCTTGTCCATTTACCACCGTTAAGATATAAGCAGGGCCAACATGAATGTTATTTGAATAAGACACCGATAAGGGCTCGGGACAAAGGGGGTTTTTAATTTCTTTTTCACAAACTCCAAATATTCCGCATGTATCATTTTTTTCTATATTTCCCAATTCACTGTTTTCTATGAATATACCAACTTTTTCTCCGGGTGCCCCTCTTTTAGCTTTTTTAATACTTTCGATGGAAGCGTTAAGAATTTTTCCCTGTCGTATACTCAAAGCTGTATTAGTCTGGCTATCGGTGATTAGATGACCTAATGCTCCAAATTTTTGGGTAAGGGGATCATAGAAAGTTAATGTACCTACCCCTCCCGCATTATCTCTTACAAACAATCCAATGCGGTAATTTTTAGATTCATGGCAATATTTAGGATATATTACTTTATCAAAAATCTTACCATTTCTTTTAATGGTGATATTTATGCCTGCTGGACTGTCCTTTCGGGAAGTAATAATTTGCTTTACTTGATCGTCAGTTAATACTCTCATGCCATTAATTTTAACTATGGTATCTCCCACTTCAATACCGGCATCCTTGGCAGGAAAATAGCTCTCATTCTCCTCATTTAACACAGGGGAATAACCTACAACCATTACTCCTTCTGTTCTTAAGAGGACTCCTATGGAATGACCGCCGGGTATAACTTTAATATCAGGTAATACATCTACATTAATCTTTTTTAAAGGGATTAGATCAAAGAGTTTTAATTCCAGTTTTACTGTCCCAGGCTCAATAACAACGGGGGAATTAACACCCAAAGTATATTGCTTCCGGTTATTAAGAAAATTTCCCTCAAAAGACAAAAGCTTTTCTCCCTCTTTAATATGAACATTAATAACATTTAATAAGGTGGGGGGAAGCTTTAAAAGTAATTCTAGAGAGTCTCCTACGGAGAGTTTTTGTTTTTCCTGTAAATAAAAATAACTTTTAGCCTGAGGAGACAAAAAGGTCATAAATACCAAAATTGACAAAATCATACCCAGGATTTGCCTCTTTTTTTGCTTCATTCATTTATCCTCCTAGCTCCGGCAAATCCTTCCTTAATCATCTTTTTATTTTTTTGTTTGTATGTTTAAAATAACCGTTTTTGACTCCTTTTATGTTGGAAAAAGTCTTAACTTTGTGGCTAAAATGTTTATATTTTCTAAAGTCACTTAGATAAAAGTTTTTATTGATTAATACATTGTGTTGATTTAAAATTTTAAAAAGGAGATTCTTTAATGTATTAAAATTTTAAATCGTTTTAGAGAGGAGTTACTCAATTGACTAGGAATCTTGTTATATTAGGAAGCAGCGGAGGAAATCTCTACAATGCGGGAGGAAAGAATCCCAAGAAATTATTGGAAGAATTAAAATGTCAAATAGATGCTGCCGGTATGGAACTGGCTCAAGCACAATTTATCGCCGCCGCATGTTCTATGGACCAAATTAAACCCACTACTAAAGCTGACTTGTGGGTTTGGGATGGAGAAGACTTTAGCATTGCCTTTTCCGGCCCTTTACAGGAAGTTAATGAAAGGGCGGCACAATCCGATGAAGAAATTGCCACCAGTATTCTCTCAGGAAATATCCAAGGTTTAATACTAATTAGTGCGGACCCTGAACATACTAACAAAAAAGCGCTACAAGCCGCAGCCCAAACTAAAATACCTGCCGTGGGAACAGGCGGCACTTCCATGGGAAAAACTCAAGCCTTAGGAGTTAAAGTTATCGCTGCCTCAGGTACCACAGGCACAACCAACAGGACTCGGTCCATCGCTAATATTGCCGCTTTAGCTAAATACTGGGATATAAAATATCGCCCTGCTATCGGTAAAACTTCCCCTACTACCAGTTCGGGGAATATGCTTTCCAGAATCAATATCCGCGGCATTATGACAGCTTCTTTACCCGGTTTTATTGCTCTGGCCATAACTTTAGCTTTAGGTAAAATTCCCCAATTATCTTCTTTCGGACAGATTTTCGATACCATGTTATCTGCCCTGCCCGTTATAGTGGCAGCCGTGGCCGCTAAACAAGTATCCGATATGGATGAAGTTGCCATTGTAGCCGGGGTAGTGTCCGGTACTTTATCTGTTTCCGGCGGCATTATCGGGGGCATCATCGGCGGAATCCTGGCCGGTATTCTTGTCCAGCTCCTCTTCATTAAATGTCTGGAGTGGCACTTTCCCACAACTACGGCCAATATAGTGGCCGGTGGTATAGCTGGTTTGGCAGGAGGACTTTTTGTTTATTTCCTGATCGGACCTTTAGCTTTAGCAGCAGGAAACGGCATACGAGAACTAATTAATTTAGCTTTACAATACAGTCCCATCCTGTGCGGAGCCCTAGCAGGGCTACTAATCTGGCCCGCTATAATATGTGGTGTATATCACGCCGCTATCCTGCCCATTGTCCTCTTAGAAATGGAAAAAACGGGTAATAGTTTTTTAGGTGCCATCGATATGTGCGGCCTAGTAATGGTATCGGCCGGCATCACCCTAGCTAATATCGTATCTCCCCGGGTTAAAGGGGAAGCCGCTTTAGCGGCACCGGGATTCTTCATTAACGTAGGCTTTGGTACCTTTGTAGAAGCTGCCTATCCCTTTATGTTTTCTAATAAAATTGTGTTCGGAGGAGCCCTTATTTCCGCTGCTCTTTCCGGAGCGTTTGTAGGCTTCTTTAATGTGCGGGGTACTGCTTACGTTCCTTCTATAGCTGCTCCCACTTTATCTAATAGCCCCGGAGGCTTTGTGATAAGCATGCTAATTGCTTTAAGCAGTGCCTTTATTATTACCTTAATAGCTAATAAAATGCACAAAAAAACTAGTTCTAATTAGAACTAGTTTTTTTTAACATTTGTAAGGCATGTCGTTTTAAATCAGAGGTTTGTTTTTCCCCACCTAACATGCGGGTCAATTCATCCACTCTCTCTTCATAACTCAGGTATCTTAACTTAGTCCTGGTTCTTCCTGACGTTACACTCTTCTCCAACAGAATGTGCTCATCGGCCAAACTGGCAATTAAGGGAGAATGGGTAACACAAATCACCTGCTGATGGCTGCTAATTGTTTCTAATTTTTCCGCCACCTTTTGGGCTGCTTTTCCCCCGATACCCGAATCTATCTCATCAAATATAAGGGTTCCAATGCCATCTATCCCGGCTAAGATAGTTTTTAAAGCCAGCATGATACGCGACAGTTCTCCCCCTGACGCAATTTTTGCCACAGGCAGCAACGGCTCACCGGGATTGGGCGAGATCAATAATTCGATCTTGTCTCTTCCCTTACTGGAGGGGTCACACTTTTCAAAAGCCACAGAAAATTTAGCATGGGGCATAGCCAAATCTTTTAATTCCCGGGTAACTTTTTGTTCTAACTCTTGGGCCAGTTTTTTTCTGCGCTTGGTAAGTTCTGCCGCTCCCTGGGCAAAAGCTTCCCAGGCTTCAGCTACTCGGGCTTCCAGTTTTTCCGACCTGGCTGTACTATCTTCCCACATCTCTAATTCTGCTTGGGCCTTTTGGGTAAAAGCCACTACATCTTCCAGGGAAGGTCCATACTTTTTACAAAGATTTTTCAGCAACTGTAATCTACTTTCCACTTCTTCCAACCTGTAGGGGGAGTATTCTATCTCCTCCAGATAATTTCTCACTTCCCCCGCCGTATCCTCAATAATATATTGGGCCGGCTCCAAGTTTGCTGCTATTTTTTCTAGGGAGGAGTCTAAATTTCTGACGCCATTAAGACTTTCCAAAGCTTTACTTAATAAATCATAGGCGGAATTGCCCCGCTCCCCTCCAAATAAAAAGAGATAGGCAGAGTTAAGGAGATTGCTTATTTTTTCGGCATTGGCCAAGATTTGAGCTTCTTGGACCAACTCTTCATATTCTCCCTGTTTTATATTAGCATTTTCTATTTCCGTAAGCTGATATTGGAGAAAATCAATCTTTTGCTCCCTTTCCTGCTCCTGAGAACGTAACTTTTCCAGCTCTTGCTTATCTGCATCCCATTGCTTAAAACTCTTAGCTATTTCTTGTAAAAATTTCTGATGATCACTACTACCAAATTGATCTAATATCTGCAAATGTTTATCTGACTGCAACAGTGCTTGATGGTCATGTTGACCGTGTATATCTATGAGGGATAAGCCTAAACGTCTTAGATTACTTAAATTTAATGTCCTACCATTAACCCGGCAGGTATTTCTCCCATTAAGGGAAATCTCCCGTAAGAGAATCAAGGTATCATCCTCATAATCGATCCCTAACTCCTCCAGAACCCGAAAGGCTACATGGTCGGAAGGGAGCAGAAAGACCCCTTCCAATAAGGCCTTTTCAGCTCCTGTTCGGACAAATTCCGTTTGTGCTCTTCCGCCTAACAGCAGAGAAACAGCATCAATAATTATTGATTTACCGGCCCCTGTTTCACCAGTCAGAACATTAAATTTATCACAGAGCTCAATGTTTAATTCTTCTATCAAGGCAAAATTTTTAATATATAGCCTCTCTAACATTATTAACACCTACTCCATTAGGCTTTTTAATTTGTCTAAAAGTGTTCCCACTTCCTTAGATGGTGGAACCTCCTTGGATTGTTTAATTATTAAAAGAATAGTATCATCCCCTGCCAGAGTCCCCATTACGTCTCCCCATTCGGCCCCATCAATAAGAGCAGCTATGGTATGGGCATTACCGGGATAAGTACGCAGGATAATCATATTCCCGCTGAAATCAATGCTGATAACTAATTCCTGCATCATGCGACGAAGCCTGTCCTCATTTTTTACATAGCCTTGTTCTTTGGGTAAACCATAGCGATAAGAATTATTTCCCGTGGCTATTTTTGCTAAGCGCAGTTCTTTAATATCACGGGATACAGTAGCTTGTGTTACGTCATATCCTGCTTTTCTAAGGGCATCTGCTAGTTCTTCTTGGGTCGAAATATTTTCGTTTTCAATGACCTCGAGTATTTTTCTCTGTCTTCTTATTTTCAAAAAGCTACCTCCTTTAATCAACCTTGTTTCTGGGCAAATAATAGATAAGGTGCTACAGGAGACCCATTAACCCTTTTCCAACTTAACACATCCCAGGGTGGAGCTTCTAAGCCTTGTAAAAACTCTTCCACGGCCTGAGCCTCTTGGTCACCACCGGGATGCCCACAATAGACTATTATTGAAAGCACTCCACCGGGAGCTAATAATTCCAGGCCTTGGCGCAGGGAGGCCAGACTTGTATTTTCCGTTGTTATAATATTTTTATTACCACCGGGTAAATAACCTAAGTTGTAAACGAGACAATTTATCTCTTCTTTCACATAATATTGTAATTTAGCGTGGCTGTCCAGAATAAATTTAACCCTCTCAGAACAGTTATTACGAGCTATCAGCTCTTGGGCTTTTTCCAGAGCTTGAGCTTGAATATCAAAGGCATAAACCTTGCCTGAAGGTCCCACGTGTTGGGCTAAAAATAAGGTGTCATGACCATTACCGGCGGTAGCATCTAGGGCAACGTGACCTTCTTGTAGAACATCCTCTAATAACAAGTGGGATAGTTCTGTAGCGCGCAATAACTTATTCATAGGATCTACTTCCCTCAGCTTTTAATTTTTCCCGCATGATACTGAAAAAATTATGTTCTTTTATTCTGACAAGTCTTACCTGATAAGGTGCTTTGCTGACAATAATTTCGTCACCGTTGAGGAGATCAAAACAATTTTGACCATCTATAGTTAACATGGACTCCGATTGTTGATACGAGATATTAATTCTTACGGTTTTACTGCCGGGTATTACTAAAGGCCGGGCATGGAGAGAATGGGGACAAATAGGAGTTAAAATAATTACTTCAACTTCCGGATAAACTATGGGTCCTCCCGCCGAAAGAGAATAAGCCGTTGATCCTGTAGGTGAAGAAACTATTACTCCATCTGCTTTATATGTAGTGTAATATTGCTGATCCACATGGACATCCAAGGTATTAATCCGGGCCAAGGGACCTTTGGTTACTACTACATCATTTAACCCTGCCGATGAATAGATAATCTTATTATTACGCAAAACCTTTGCTTCTAACATCAGTCTATCTTCCAAATAGTATTGACCCCTGATCAGCTTTTGCAGAGCCACCTCGATTTCACTAACCTCTATTTCCGTCAAAAAACCTAAGGTGCCCATATTAATCCCTAAGACAGGAACCCCGTAGGGTGCCATTAAACGGGCAGCCCGCAAAAAGGTTCCATCTCCTCCTAAGGTCAGTACGCAATCTACTTCTTGCCCCAGTTCGGGAATAATATAATCGGGTTTAAGTCCTAACACAGTTCCGTCGTTCTCCGGAGCATAGACCATTATCCCCTTTTTAACGAACCACTGAACAATTTCTTGCGCCAGCTGGACCGGTTGCTTCTTGCGATAATTTATGATAAGTCCAATACTATTAATCATACTATATTCCCTCCACTAATGCACTTATATAGGAACCAGCCGAATACTAGACCTAAAAGGCCAGCTAACAAAAAGATATGTATATTTTGCAGATCATAATTTCGACCAGAGATATCAAATGCGATATTATGTAGTTTCTTTTTTTCCATGTCTACTAAGATTATACCATGAGGATTAAATGCTAAATAGTACTCTAACAATTGGCGTCTTGTTTCGGTATGGGTTGGTTTGGTAACTTTCTTTCCCGTTTTCACTTCCGCGATAAAAGTTTTACCGCCTTTTCTTACAATATAATCTACTCTAAGGGTATTATAATGAGGTTTATTGTCAACCCAGGTAACAATCCTCTTTTCTTTTTGCGCCTCAATTATATTATAACCCCTGTCTTCCAAGAGTTTAACAGCAGCTAGCTCGCCTTTTTTAGCTTTTCTAAACTTACGCTGCAATACTAAATGTTTCCAATATTTAATTCCATAAAAACAGATAATAATTCCGGAAATTATCCCCAGCAATAAAAGATCCAGCTTAGTCATTATTTTACCCTCTTATTCTTAATTCGCTCTAACCTAATTTTTTCCTTTTACTACCTTATCCTTAAGATAAGGTTTAGCTTGCTTAATTATATTTTGTAAATCTCTCTCTGTTAAAAGTAACCCAAATCTATGTGTTCTTCCCTTATAGTCAAAAGCCAGGCTTCCTCCGGCCACTCCCCAGATCTCTAAACTATATGCCAAAGAAAACCTGGAACCTTTATACTTTTCTCTACGAAAACCGGCTAGGTCTTGAAGCTGATAAATCTTGGCTTTTCCTAAACCTAAAATATCCCGTTTAAGACTTACTATCTCCGGGGTAAACTTGATTATTTCTTTGCCAAAAACTAACCAACTAGTTAAATAGGCAAATATTAGACCAAATACCAGCCAAGCCGCCAACTCACCTATACCGGCACTCTGCCCGGAGCTATTTGTATCTATAAACATTTGATAAAGCTTTATTAAACTCCCTGATAACCAGCCTAAGGCTACCAAGGAAAACAAAAAGATCAGCAGCCAGTTTCTCTTGGCTTTTATCTCTACTTGTAAAGATTCATCCCCTTGTATAAAAGTAATGCGCTCATCCATAGTGTTTCATCTCCTATCATAGCTGTTGTCCTATTTCTACCTTCTCTCGTAATATACTAGAATTTTGGTTTTATTGCAATCGTGCAACCTAAGGTACTATATAGCTCAGAAAAAGGCCTGGATTTTCATCCAGGCCTTTCTGCTCTCACTTAGATCTTGAGGATTCCTTTATACGTCGGCAATAATACTTTTTATATCAATCTTTTTCGTCAACATCTCATTTTCTAAGAGAAAATCTTGAGTTTTTTCCAGTTCTTCAATATCTTTTTCCGTAATGGTTGGAGCAAAATTATACCACTGGTACATGGTCTTTACCTCATCCAAAGCTATATTAGTTTCTTCTGCTGCCAGTTTAAAGGTATCTTCCGGATTCTCGGCCATATATTTCAAACTGTTGTTGTGAACTTTCATATATCTTTTTACCAGCTCCGGATGCTCTCTGAAAAATTCGCCCCGTACCCCGATTACAATCGTAGCATCTAAAATACCTTCCCCGGTAGTAATGATCTGGGCGCCACCTTCTACGGCCTTGGTAACAGCAGGACCGGCTACTAAGGCAGCATCGGCATTACCGCTCATCAAAGCCGCTACCCCCTCCGGTATACCCATATGAGTAAACTTTACATCTTCCACTTGCAAATCTTCCTGAGCCAGAGCCCCTAATAACAACTGATGAAGAATAGTGCCTTTAGGTCCCACAATGGTTTTTCCTTTAAGATCAGCAATAGTTTTAATACTGCTGTCGTTGACCATAATGGTAAAGGCTTTGGGAGCGCGACTATATATGCCGATAATCTTCAAGTCCACTCCATTTGCGGCGGCCAGGATAGCGGAAGTGCCTCCTAAAGCATTACAAAAATCCAAAGAACCCCCGGCAATGGCTTCCGTCATTTTAGGCCCTTGGGTTATTTCAGGGTAATTAATAGTTATATTGTCCTCAGAAAATTCCTCTTCAAAGAGATTCTTATTTTTTTCAATGATGGAAGGTACATTAAGAGGCAATTTAACATAAGAAATATTTATTTCTTCCACTTGCTCTTCTGGCTGCTCATCCTGGGCACTGTTTGTGGAACCACAACCTCCTACCAGAGCTATTACCAGCAGTGCCGTTAGCAATAAGGCGATAAATTTTTTCATAAACTCCATCCTCCCCTTCTTTTTAAATCAATCAGTTAATAATAGAGAAAGCAATTCTTCCCGCAAGGTAAAAAAGTTTTTATCTTTCATATTTCTGGGATAAGGTAATTCTACAGGTATTTCCTGTAAAACTATGCCCTTTTCCAAAGCAACAATTTTATTGCCTAAAAGAATAGCTTCATCCACATCATGGGTAACAAAGATAACAGTTTTTTTGTTTTCCTGAAAAATCTGCAATAACTCCCTTTGCAACCTTTGCCTGTTAAAAGCATCTAAGGCCCCTAAGGGTTCATCCATCAAGATTAAATCCGGTTCATAACATAAGGTTCTTCCCAGGGCTACCCTTTGGGCCATACCTCCTGATATTTGCTCGGGATAAGCATCTTTAAATTTTGTTAAACCTAAGATCTGTAAGTACCTGCTTACCCTCTCCCGAACAACAGTCTTTTCTACATGATTTAGCAGGGAAAAACCCATGTTCTCTTGGACAGTTAACCAAGGCATCAATCTGGGCTCTTGAAACACAATGCTTATTCTAACTTGTTCCGCCGTTAAGAAGTTATTAGCTCTATTTACAAAACTAAGGGTACCTCCGGTTTTTTCTTCTAAGCCGCAGAGCACGCGCAACAGGGTAGTCTTACCGCAGCCGCTCTTGCCTACCACAGTTACGAAACTCCCCTCTTCTACAGCTAAATTTATTCCTGCTAAAGCTTTTACTTTTTGCCCCTGAATATCAAAGGTTTTGGTTAAATTTTTTATTATTACGCCCGCCATTGTTTCCCTGCTCCCATCTCTTGTTAAACATTTTCCCCGTTAACCATAAAAAAAGGTAATCCAAGATAAAGCCCATGACACCGATGGTCAAGATTCCCACAATAATAATATCGGGTCGCGATAGTTGTTCCGCTTCTATGATCATGTAACCTATACCGGCCGAGGCAGCTATCAATTCTGCACCAATTAAAGAGCGCCAACTATAACCCAGGCCCAATTGCATACCTACAATAATCTGGGGTACAGCCTGAGGTAGGATGATGCGCACCAGCTTCTCCTTTTCGGAAAAGTGAAAAACCGTCCCTACTTCCAGCAACTTCTTATCACAATTAACAATAGCGCTAACAGTGTTCAAGAAGACGGGAAAAAAGGTAGCTAAGAAGATCACCGCCAACTTAGCAGTTTCCCCAATACCGAACCATAAGATCAACATGGGTATAAGAGCAATGGGAGGGATATGGCGAATAAACTCCAAAGTAGGTTCTAAAAATTGATAAACTCTTTTCTTCATACCTACAAAGACAGCCAAAGGAAAAGCCACCAAAAAGGTTAGGGCAAAACCTACAAACACGCGATATAAACTAACGGTTAAATGCCGCCATAACACACCTTTCTTGACCATGACCATAGCTGTTTCATAAACCCGCTCCGGAGCAGGTATGATATAGGCATTAAAGAGTTGGGCCTTAGAACCTGCCCACCACAACATCACTAAACAGGCAGGAAATAACAAGCCTTTCAATCTATGCATGGGATCACCTCAGAATCTCTACAGCCCTATCTAAAATTCCTGTTAGATGAGCCAACAGCATGCCATAATTGGTTATAGGTACGTTATTCTCCTGACATATTTTAATCCGTGATTCCATGGACTTCCTATTCAACATACAGGAGGCACAATGAATCACCAGATCATATCCTTGCAAATCTGTGGGAAAATCTTTACCGGTAGTAAATTCGTAGGTAAACTTTTTCCCGGTAAATTTGTTTAAGCCCCGGGGTATTTTCACCCTGCCAATGTCTTCATGGGTATGGTTGTGAGTACAACTTTCCGCCATTAAGATTTTGGCTCCCTCGGGTAAATTAGCAATAGCTTTAATACCTGCTAAAAATACTGAAATATCGCCCTTTACCCGGGATAACAAAATGGAAAATGAAGTAAGTTTTATCTGGGGCGGTACAATCTGATTTACTTTTTTAAAGGCTTGGGAATCGGTAACTACCAGATCCACATCGGGCATATCGGCTAAGGCCGAGGCCAATTCCGTATCACGCACTACATAACTTTTCAGCCCATTATCCAGACAATCTCTTATCAACTGAACCTGGGGAAGGATGATCCTTCCTTTGGGGGCCTCCGAATCGATAGGTACAACCAAAATAACTTTACTATTGTAAGGTAAGAGATCTCCCACTAAAGGGATTTCTGCTTTTTTATCCTCAATTCTTTTTACTAATTCTTCTTTCAATTCTGCCATATGGGTATCGGCGGTAGAAGACACAAAAAAGGCAGTTTTCTCTTTTTCTTTCATTTTTTCCAGGCTTTCCGCGGAAACAGTATCGATCTTATTGATAACAGTTAAATAAGGAACATTAAACTTCTTAAAGTTTAATTTGGCTAAGTCATAAAATTCATCTTCCGGCTCATTAATATCTCTAACGTAGAGGGCAAAGTCCGTGCTCTGTAGCACTTGCAGACTTTTTTGCACCCGCAGTTGGCCCAGCTCTTGCTCGTCATCCAGCCCGGCTGTATCAATAAATAGCACCGGTCCTAGAGGAAGTAATTCCATGGCTTTTCGTACGGGATCTGTAGTCGTTCCTTTAACGGGGGATACAATAGCTACTTCTTGCCCTGTTAGGGCATTGAGCAAGGAAGATTTGCCTGCATTTCTTTTGCCGAAAATAGCAATATGTATTCTATTGGCATGGGGTGTACTATTCATAAGCCAACTCCTATCTACTCCAATTTTGTTCTGCAGAAACTCTTATGGTCTCCTCTGCCTTTATCCACTTCATAACCGGCTTCCTCAATACATTTCTCTATACGAGCCAGCAGAAACTTGCTTTCGTCAGCGGATATTCTCCTTTGATATAGTTCATATTTTTTTCTTTCCTCTACCGGGGTCAGATTAGGCATTACCACATTAGCTCCCGCTTGTAAGCCCCCTTTTAATCCTTGGGGAACCAGGACATTCAAAGCTGTGGTGGAGGGCAGCAATACATCGGGCAACAATAACCTGGTCAAGGCTAAACAAATCAAGGTCTGTTCCACGGAACCATTAGAATAATCTTTTAAAGGTGTATCGGGGTGTACTATTAAAGGGCCTATTCCTATCATGTGGGGTTTAAACTCTTTCAAATATACAAGATTTTCTGCCAAGATTTCCGAGGTTTGTCCCGGCAAGCCCACAATAAAGCCTGCCCCAGCCTGATACCCAATGACCTTGATGTTTTCCAGGCATTCTCGTCTGTTTGCAAAGCTCATGCCGGGATGCAGTTTATCATACAGTTCTTTCGTAGCAGTTTCGTGCCGTAACAAAAAGCGATCTGCTCCCGCCTCATAATAGTTGCGATAAGAGCTATTACTTTTTTCTCCGATAGATAAAGTTACGGCCACATCAGGAAATTTTTGCTTTATCTCCCCGATAATATCTGTCAAAATTTCATCGGTGAAATAGTCATCTTCCCCACTCTGCAAAACAAAGGTTTTAAAACCCAACTCATATCCCTGATAACAACAAGCTAAAATCTCCTCTTTAGTAAGCCTGAATCTACTTCTTTTAACGTTGGCACACCTCAGCCCGCAGTATTGGCAAGTCCTTTTGCAATAATTGGAGAACTCAATCAGTCCTCGTAAGAAAACCTTGCTGCCATAGTTAGCTTTTCTTGTGGCATTTGCTAAATTAAAGAGCAATTCCATTTCTTCTTGCTTAATATGATCCAGAATATATACTAATTCTTCCTTAGACAAGGTATTATCCTGATACAGGGTTGTGATAAGTTCTGCTACTTTAGTCTTCATAGCGCATCTTCCCAACTATACTTCTTTTTTGGAAATAGAAGTTTTTACTGTAACACCTTTGATATTGCCCAGTTTACCCGTAAGGCCGTTTATTTCATCCAGGGAACCTACTACCACGATAGAAATAACAGATACTCCCGCTTCATCGTAAGGAATTCCCATCCTTCCTTTGATAATCCCTTTATAGCTGGAAACTATCTCATTAAATTTCCCCTGACTTTCTTGGGGATTTTCCAGAACTGCACCTAACACTGCTATTTTCCTCATGCAAATCACCTTCTTTATTTTTCTATTCTTATTTCTTAACCTTTGAATAGCTGTCTCAAAACAAAAAACTCTCCCTGCAGGAAAGTTTTTCAAAAGGTTGTGACACCCTGTATTAGCTATTTAAACTCATCCTTGCAGATCAGAATACTCTTTTCTGTGAGGTTTTCTGTTATATACTACACAAGTTATATAAGGTATTCCTCATATAACTGATTCACTCTTTCACATAAATTCTATCATGGCTTGCTAAGATGTCAATACCGAAAATTTTTAGATCACCGTAGTACTTTACAAATCGCAAGCGCAGCACAGTTCTCCCTGGGTAGCCTCCACAAGTTGGGGAACAGTAATGGGTACCGCAGAATTAGCCGTCCCTGCCGCTGCATAAACTACATCGAAACGTTCTAAGGTTTTATCAATATAAACAGGTATATCTTCCGGCAAACCGAAGGGACATACTCCTCCCGGAGGAAATCCTGTCAACTCTAAGGCTTCGTCGCCACTGGCAAACTTGGGCTTGTATCCCACCAGTGCCTTTAATTTTTTCGTGTTTACCCTTACATCACCGCTAGTAACTACCACGGCACTTTTTTGCTCTTCTCCCTCTTTTTTCTTGCTTATGAACACAAGGGTTTTAGCAATTTGTCCTACTTCCACCCCCAGGGCCTCTGCCGCCAGCTGGGAAGTGCTGGTACTTTGATCAAATAAAATTATTTCTAAGGGAAAGGATAAAGTTTGAAAATAATCTTTTACTTTTTCTAAAGGTGTCATAATATCAACCTCCTTGAGACACCTGATAATTATTATTGGTTCTTTAAAACTTGATGAGCCTGGGCTACTAACTCAGCAACAGTCTCTTCATCAGGGATGTCTTCCCCGTAAGTACTCTTCTCCAGCAAAAGTAAAAATTCGATATTTCCTTCCGGCCCCGTAATAGGAGAATAATCCAGACCTTGGATTGTAAAGCCGGAAACCTTGCTGAATTCAAGAATACGTTTAATTACTTCCCGGTGAACCTCCGGGTCCCTAACTACACCTTTTTTACCTACTTTTTCTCGGCCCGCTTCAAACTGAGGTTTGATTAAAGCCATTATTTGTCCCCCGTCTTTAAGAAAAGTGCTAATAGCAGGGAGAATCTTTTCCAGGGAAATAAAGGCCACATCGATGGTAATCAAATCTACTTGTTCGGGGATATCCTCCGGCGTTAAATATCTGGCATTTTTCCTTTCCAGATTTACTACCCGGGGATCTTGTCGTAAAGTCCAAGCCAGTTGTCCATAACCTACATCCACAGCATAGGATTTTACAGCCCCATTTTGTAGAGCACAGTCGGTAAACCCCCCTGTGGAAGCTCCTATATCTATGATTACCTTATCCTGCACATCCAAAGCAAAAGACTGCAGTGCTTTTTCCAATTTTAAACCTCCCCGGCTCACATAGGGGAGGGATTTTCCTTTTATTTCAATCTGGTTCTCCTCCTGTACAGGCGTTCCCGGTTTATCTACCCTTTTATCATTAACGTATACACTCCCGGCCATGATTAAGGCTCTCCCTTTTTCACGGCTTTCCACTAAACCTTGTTTAACCAGGAGCTGATCTAAACGAAGCTTTGCCATATTTTCACAATCCTGTTCCTTTTATTTCTAATAATACCTAAAGAACCTAGGAAAAATTAAAATAATCTCTGATTCTTTGGTTCATCTTTTCTGCTGTTAAATTCAGACTTTCGTGGATGGTTGAAGTATTTCCTTGGGTAACAAAGGCATCGGGCAGGCCGATATTGAGTACCTTTTTAGCAAGACCCAAGCGGGCTAAAAGTTCCAGCACACCTGCTCCAAAACCGCCGGCTATCACATTTTCCTCCATGGTAACTACATATTTATGTTTTTCCACGGCTGCTTTAATAAGTTCTTCATCTAAAGGCTTAATAAATCTGGCATTAATTACAGTAGTACTGATTCCCTGTTTATCCAAGATTTTTCCTGTTTCCAAAGCCGGATATACCATAGTACCCCCAGCAATTATCACTAAATCTTTACCTGTGACCAGGGTCTCCCCTTTTCCCCAAGGTATAGTTTGATATTCCTGGGATAGAGGTACACCAACTCCCTGTCCCCGAGGATATCTTAGGGCTACAGGTCCTTGGTACTGTAAAGCTGTAGAGAGCATGTGACGCAGTTCTTCTTCGTCTTTAGGGGCTAATATGGCCATGTTGGGGATATGTCGCAAATAACTGAGATCAAAGGCTCCATGGTGGGTGGGACCATCATGACCCACTATCCCGGCCCGATCGATAGCGAAAAGCACGGGGGCCTTTTGCAAACAAACATCATGGATGATTTGATCATAAGCCCGCTGCAAGAAGGTGGAATAAATAGCCACCACGGGACGCATTCCTGCTAAAGCCATGGATGTTGCCATGGTTACCGCATTCTGTTCAGCAATACCTACATCGAAAAACCGCTCCGGATAACGAGCTGCAAAGTTATTTAACCCCGTACCCTCAGGCATGGCGGCAGTTATAGCAGCTATTCTTTCATCTTTTTCCGCCAAGTCTACCAAGGCTTTGCTAAACACTTTGGTATAAGTAGGAGGTCCCGATTTCTTAATAACCTCTCCCGATTCTAAGTTGAACGGTCCTACTCCATGAAAAAGTGAGGGGTCATATTCCGCCGGTTTATAGCCCTTACCTTTTTTCGTTAGAATATGTAAGAGAACAGGGCCCTCCATTTCCTTGGCCTGTTTTAATACTGCTATTAAATCCCGGATATTATGCCCATCAATAGGTCCCAGATAGGTGAAGCCCATTTCTTCAAAAAGCATGCCCGGTACTACTAAATATTTTAAACTATCCTTTACCCGCTCTGCTGCTTTAACTACCGTAGTCCCTATGGCGGGAACTTTGCGCAACAAAAGCTCAATATCTTTTTTCCGTTTAGTATAAGAGGGATCTGATCTTAAGCGACTTAAATAGGATGACATGGCGCCTACGTTCTCGGCAATAGACATCTCATTATCATTGAGAATTACCGTCATATCAACCCCTAGATGTCCTGTTTCGTTCAAGGCTTCAAAGGCCTGTCCCCCTGTCAGAGCACCATCTCCAATAATAGCAGCCACCTGATAATTTTCTTTCTTCCTATCCCGGGCTAAAGCAAAACCTAATGCGGCAGAGATAGAGGTACTGCTGTGTCCCGTATTAAAAGCATCATGGATGCTTTCTTCCCTTTTAGGGAAACCCGCTAATCCCCCAAATTGCCGCAGGGTTGCAAAGCTGTCCTTCCTGCCGGTGATTATTTTATGCACATAAGACTGATGCCCTACATCCCAAACGATACGATCCGTAGTCGTATCAAAAATATAATGGAGAGCCAGAGTCATCTCAACTACTCCGAGATTAGGTGCTAAATGTCCTCCCGTTTGAGAAACATTTTCTATAATAAACTCTCTAATTTCTGCTGCTAAGAGATTTAAATCATCCATTTTAAGTTTTTTTACATCTTCCGGTTTTTCTATCTGCTTTAATAATCTCACAGTAACCCACCTTCATATGTGAAACTCACAAAATAAAAGCTATAATAATCCCTAATAAAGCCCCTGCCAAGACTTCTACAGGTGTATGTCCGATTAGTTCTTTTAATCTTTCCTGGGAAATTTGCTCTCCCCTGTAAATATCATTAATGATCTGATTAATAGCTTCCGCTTGCTTACCGGCAGCTCTTCTCACCCCTGCCGCATCATACATGACCACAAAAGCAAAAACTAAAGCAACAGTAAAAAGCGGGGTATCCCATCCCGCATCTTGCCCCACACTTACCGCTAAGGCCATGACTAAGGCAGAATGAGAGCTAGGCATCCCTCCTGCTCCTACTAAGCGCGTCAAATCCACCTTTCCCACACTTATTATAGAAAAGATGACCTTTAACACCTGTGCTATTAACCAAGCTAGCAAAGAAACCTGTAAAGTATGATTTGCTGCAATACTACTCATGATTTCATGCATATATCTTTTTCCATCCCTAAAAAGTTAGTATTCCCTAGTCAATAAATATTCTGCTAACATCTTAAGGGGTTGTGTATTACCCGGTAATATCTGCAGACTGCTGACAGCTTGTTCTACAGCCTCCTCCGCAACTTGGCGGGATTTCTCTATGCCATATAAAGCAGGATATGTATTCTTACCATTTTTACTATCACTGCCCGTAGGCTTGCCTAATTTCTCTGCATCTCCTAAGACATCCAAGAGATCGTCGGTAATCTGAAAAGCTAGGCCGAAATTATCAGCATATTTTTTTAGAGCAGCCAATTGTGCCGGCTCTGCTTGATATATTAGCGCTCCGGCCCTGAGAGAAACGGAAAATAGAGCTCCCGTCTTATGGCTATGAATATACTCTAAAATATCTTTTTCCACACTTTTCCCTTCAGATATAATATCAACTACTTGACCGCCGATCATACCCAGAGTTCCTGCTGCAGCGGCTGTTTCTTTAATGACCTGGAGAGCTTCCCGATAGCAATTATGTTTAAGACCATAGTCTGCCAGTATTTCAAAAGCATAAGTCAATAAAGCATCCCCAGCCAAAACAGCCATTCCTTCCCCAAATACTTTATGGTTGGTGAGCTTGCCCCTCCGGTAATCATCATCATCCATAGCGGGCAAGTCATCGTGGATCAAAGAATATGTATGGATCATTTCCAAAGCACAGGCCACAGGTAAAATAGGTTCAATTTCCTTATTTATGGCTTCTGCCCCGGCCAGGCACAGGATTGGTCTTAATCTTTTTCCTCCGGCAAATAAGCTGTATTTCATAGCTTCATGAATAACAGCAGGATACTGCTTTTCATCGGGTATTATTTGCTCCAAACTCCCATTAACCATCTGGGCCCTTGTCTGTAAATACTGCTGTAAATTCATTTTTATTCCTCCCCTGTGTCCAGCTCCATTTCCTGTAAACTGCCGTCCTGGTTTAAAATCTCCATTTTCTTGGCCACCCTGTCCAATTGGTTTTGACATGTCTTTATCAAATGAACTCCTTCTTCAAAGGAGGATAATCCTTCTTCTAAAGTAATATTACCCTGCTCCAAACGCTGAATAATTCCTTCCAGCTTCTGAATATTCTCTTCATACGATTTTTCCTGATTCTTCATGATAATCTTCCTTTCCTGTTACTACACAGGCAAGTTTCCCTTGATATAGTTGGATATCTAACTTATCCCCTATTTCACATCCTTGAGAGTTGTTAATGATGGAACCCTCTATATTCTTACAAATGCTGTAACCTCTAGCCAAGGTTGATAAAGGGCTAAGCGCCTGTAATTTACTGACAGATACCCGAAAAGTCTGGGCTTTTTGCTGATAAAACTTATCCATCTGCTTGAAGAGCTGAAACTCTAATTGAGCCAGCCGTTCTCGATAATTATCCACCCAGCGTTCCGGTCTTTTCATTACACCGGTTTCGGCAAAAAAGGCCAGTTTTGTTCTTTCCTTCTCCACACGATTTGCCAGCCCGTAAGACAAGCGATCTTGCAGTTTATTTAGACCCTCTATTAGCTCAGCTTTAACAGGAACTGCTAATTCTCCTGCCATAGAAGGAGTAGCGGCACGTACATCGGCTACCAAATCGGTAATAGTAAAATCAATCTCGTGTCCTATGGCTGATATTACAGGTTTAGTAGCAGTAAAAATTGCATCGGCTATGGCTTCTGAATTGAAGACATACAAATCCTCTACCGAACCTCCACCCCGGGCCACAATAATAACATCTATATCCTCCCGAGCATTAAGCCGCTGAATCCCCTCCACAATAGGATCTACGGCCTTTTCCCCTTGAACCGTAGCGGGATAAAGGATCAGGGGCATACCAGGATAACGACGGCGAATAACTTTATTAATATCTCTTAAAGCGGCACCTACGGGAGAAGTAACAACACCGATTCCCTTCGGTAAAAACGGGAGCTTTTGCTTATGCTCCGGAGCGAAATAGCCTTTAAGCTGCAATTTTTTCTTCAATTCCTCTAAGGCTAAAAAATCTAAACCCACCCCCGCCGGGATAATTTCCTCTGCATACAATTGTAACATAGTATCCCGGGGATAGACGGAGATATAGCCCCGTACCAGACAATCCATTCCATCTTTGGGCAAAAAATTCAGCTTCCAAGCACGGCTTCTGAACATTACCGCTCTAATATTACTGTTTTTATCTTTCAGAGAAAAATAGCAGTGACCGGAGGAATGTTTTTTAAAATTAGCTATTTCCCCTCTAACCCATAAGTCCCCTAATAAAGGTTGATTATCTATGGTCCTTTGTACAACTTGGGACAGCTCGGCTACCGAATAAACCCTAGGCTTCTTCATTTTGCTGCCGCCTGGAGAGTATTATATAAGAGCATGGTTATAGTCATGGGACCCACGCCGCCCGGAACTGGTGTAAGCCAGCCGGCCACTTGAGAAGCACCGGCAAAATCAATATCACCTGCTAATTTTCCCGACTCTAAACGATTCATTCCCACATCGATGACAACTGCTCCCGGTTTGATCATATCCCCGGAAATAAAATTAGCTTTTCCTACCGCCGCTACTAGAACATCCGCTGTTTTGGTAAGCTCCGCTAAATTCTTAGTCCGAGAATGACACACTGTAACCGTAGCATGTTGCTGCAAAAGCAAGGCCGCCATAGGTTTACCCACGATGTTACTGCGCCCCACTACTACAGCCCTTTTCCCTGTGAGATCTATACCCGTAGTCTTTATCAGCTCCATACAACCTAAAGGTGTACAAGATACCAGACTGGGGTGCCCCGTAACAAGTCGTCCTACGTTGTAAGGATGAAAACCATCCACATCTTTGTCAGGGCTGATAGCTAAGATTACCTTTTCTTCATTTATGTGCTGGGGCAGAGGAAGTTGTACTAAAACCCCATTAATATCCGTTCTGGCATTTAATTGATCCACCAGCTCCAACAGTTCTTTTTCACTGGTAGACTCGGGAAGTCTTATCACTTCGGATTTCATCCCTACTTCTGCGCAGCCTCTTTCCTTATTTCTCACATAAATACAAGAAGCAGGATCGTTTCCTACCAAGACTACTGCTAGGCCCGGAATAATACCTCTTACTTTTAGCTTATCTACTTCCAGTTTGATTTTTGCTCTAACTTGTTGGGCACAAGCCTTACCGTCAATAATTTGACAGGGCATTTTCTTCCCCCCTTCCTTATTTACTAAACTATTTCTATATATAAGTAAAATTTCCCTCAGTGCCGGTATTATTCCTCCCTTCACTGAGGGTTATTTAATTTATGCCTTTTGTAAATAATCATGGATAGCACGGGCCGCTCTTTTTCCTGCTCCCATGGCTAATATTACTGTAGCCGCACCTGTTACAATATCTCCTCCCGCAAAAACTTTCTCCCGAGAGGTAGCCCCCGTCTCTTCATCAGCTTTAATATTCCCTTTTTTCGTCAGAATAAGACCCGGGGTGGTTCTGGGGATCAGAGGGTTAGGACCTTGTCCAATAGCTACAACTACTGTATCAATAGGCACTTCATACTCGGAACCTGGGATAGGTACAGGTCTGCGTCTCCCAGAGGCATCGGGCTCACCTAAAGAGAACTCCTGACAGATCATAGAGGTTACCCGGCATGAATCGTCCCCCTTGTACTCTACGGGGCAGGTGAGCAGGTGGAATTGTACACCTTCTTCTTTAGCATGCTCAATCTCTTCATTACGGGCCGGCATTTCTTCCTCGGAGCGCCTATAAATAATGGTGCTTTCTTCCGCTCCTAAACGCAAAGCCGTTCTGGCCGCATCCATAGCCACGTTACCGGCACCTATTACAGCCACACGCTTCCCTACTTTAATAGGAGTTTTATACTCGGGGAAAGTATAAGCTTTCATTAAGTTGATACGAGTTAAAAATTCATTGGCTGAATAGACTCCATTCAAATTTTCCCCAGGCAAATTCATGAAATTGGGTAACCCTGCTCCCGTTCCGATAAATACCGCATCATAGCCTTCTTCTAATAACTCATCCACGACTGCCATTTTACCAACTACTGAATTCACTTGGATATCTACACCTAAATTACGAATATATTCTATTTCCTGTTGTACCACATCTTTAGGTAAACGGAATTCAGGAATTCCGTACATTAATACTCCTCCGGCAGTGTGCAGGGCTTCAAAAATCGTTACATCATAACCAAACTTTGCTAAATCTGCCGCAGCCGTTAAACCTGCAGGGCCTGACCCGATAACGGCTACCTTCTTATTTAAAGGAGTGGCTTTTTCCGGAACTTTCTTTTCCTGAGTTCTATCCCAATCGGCAACAAACCGTTCTAAGCGTCCGATAGCTACAGCTGCACCTTTCTTACCTAAAATGCACTGGGCTTCGCACTGGTTTTCCTGGGGACAAACCCGACCACACACAGCAGGCAAATTATTTTTATCCTTCAGTACTTTAATGGATTCCTCCAGCTTTCCTTCTTTTAAGGCAGCAATAAACCCGGGAATATTTACTTCTACGGGGCAACCTTTAACACACTGAGGATTCTTACAATTTAAACAGCGGGAGGCTTCTTGTACAGCCATGTCATAGCTATAGCCTAAGGCAACTTCTTGAAAATTATGTCTGCGTTCCTGAGCATCTTGTACGGGCATTGCTGCTCTCTCTTTGTTTAATGGCATTTCCTATCCCCTCCGCATTTACATTGATGTGTAGCATTTTGTTCTTCTTCCTTGAAAAAGGCTGATCTCTTCATGGCTAAATCAAAATCTACCAAATGGCC
>JAHDSB010000040.1 GCA_018433015.1 Clostridia bacterium
AGTATTAACAATACAGTATTTAGTGGTAATACGGAGGGCGCAATATATCTTCATCCCCAAGCAGCAGGAACAGCGGTTACCAATTGTACTCTGACAAAGGGAGCAATTGAAATAGGTGGAGGTTATATAAATAGAGATACCATATTAAATAGCAAAAGCACCTATTATATGGAAAACAATGTAGATATTAAGAATAACTTAAAGATAGCGGAAGGGACCATAGTTAAGCTCAGATCTGGGGGGAATTTCACTGCTGCTACTGATGGACATTTGATTATAGAGGGCAGTGAAGATAAGAAAGTTATCCTTACCTCATGGCTAGATACCTCCGTGGGAGAAGATATTGGTGACGGGCAAGCTCCAACCAGGGGAAATTGGCGTGGAGTTATTATACAAAACGGTGGTCAAGCAGACATAAACTATACAGATATAAAATATGGCGGATATAGAAACTTATCTTCGCAATGGTGGTATGGGGATTGCATAGTAAAGCATGATGGAGGAATATTGACCATAAATAATTCTTCCGTTATTGATAGTGCCAGAAACGGTATTACATTAAAGGGCATTGGTGACACTGTAATTAACAATATTCAGGTGAGTAATTCAGAGTTAAGTGGAATTAATATTGAAAATGCAAGTCCTACCATTGCCAAATGCATAATAAATGGAAATAGTACGGGTATTAACATTGTTGGAACATCCAATCCTGTCATTGGAGGAATTGAGAATAATAGAAATGACATCTATTCAAACAGTTATTTTGGCATCAATAATACATCAGAAACAATAATAAATGCTAAATATAACTGGTGGGGTCATGATTCAGGGCCTTATCATGCTACGACTAATCCATCTGGGCAAGGCAACAGAGTAAGTGATCGTGTAGATTTTGACAATTATGTAGGCATGGGTACTAACCATGCACCCACAGTAAAAACAGGAGAGGGTACACAAAGCGGAACGGCAACTCCGGCCTCCCATGATGGCACCATAGCAGCAGTAAAATATAGTGCCAATGTGGCATATTGGTTCGAAGACGAGGATGAGGGAGATACCTTGACTTATGCGTTAGTATCAGCCACGGATGCTGATAGCCAGGATGTAAGTGGAGACGTAACCTTAAATGCCAGCACGGGAGCTCTGGAATATACTCCATCAGCGGCCCAGGCTGAAAAAGAAGTAACTATCGTAGTAAAAGCCCATGATGGAGAGCTGGATAGTACAGCCAATGTAAGCATCACAGTAACGGTGGGAGCAGTTCCGGCAGATGAGCCTCCACCGCCTCCCGTTAACAGCGCACCCATAATAAAAACAGGAGAGGGCACACAAAATGGAACGGCAAGCCCAGCCTCCTATGATGGCACCACAGCAGCAGTAAAATATAGTGCCAATGTGGCAGATTGGTTCGAAGACGAGGATGCTGGAGATACCTTGACCTACGCTATAGTATCAGCCACGGATGCTGATAGCCAGGATGTAAGGGGAACCGTAACCTTAAATGCCAGCACGGGTGCCCTGGAATATACTCCATCAGCGGCCCAGGCCGAAAAAGAAGTAACTATCGTAGTAAAAGCCCATGATGGAGAGCTGGATAGTACAGCCAATGTAAGCATCACAGTAACGGTGGGAGCAGTTCCGGTAGATGAGACTCCACCACCTCCCGTTAACAGCGCACCCACAGTTAAAGCAGGAGAGGGCACACAAAGGGGAAGCGCAACCCCCTCATCCCATGATGGCACCACAGCAGCAGTAAAATATGTTGCAGATGCATCAACATGGTTTACAGATGAGGATGCTGGAGATACCTTAACTTATGCGTTAGTATCAGCCACGGATGCTGATAGCCAGGATATAAGGGGAGCCGTAACCTTAAATGCTAGCACGGGAGCCCTGGGATATACTCCATTAGCGGCCCAGGCCGAAAAAGAAGTAACTATCGTAGTAAAAGCCAATGATGGTGAGTTAGACAGCACCTCAAATGTAAGCATAAAAGTGACGGTAGGAGCAGTTCCGGCAGATGAGCCTCCACCGCCTCCCGTTAACCATGCACCCACAGTAAAAACAGGGGAGGGCACACAAAACGGAATGGCAACTCCGGCCTCCCATGATGGCGCCACAGCAGCAGTAAAATATAGTGCCAATGTGGCAGATTGGTTCGAAGACGAGGATGCGGGAGATACCTTGACCTACGCTATAGTATCAGCCACGGATGCTGATAGCCAGGATGTAAGGGGAACCGTAACCTTAAATGCCAGCACGGGAGCTCTGGAATATACTCCATCAGCGGCCCAGGCTGAAAAAGAAGTAACTATCGTAGTAAAAGCCCATGATGGTGATTTAAACAGCACGTCAAACGTAAGTATAACGGTGATAGTAGGAGCAGTTCCGGCAGATGCTAGAAAAAGTAGTAGTAAACCATCATCTCGCAATGATAAAAACACAGGTGCAGATATTGATGTTAATGGTAAGACAGTCAAAGCTGGAGATGTTAAAGTTGAAGTGAAAAATGGTAAAACAACAACCATAATAACGGTTAACCATAAGAAAATAGAAGATAAACTGCAAAAACAGGGAACTAAAAGTACAGTAACACTACCATTCAATAATGATTCAGCTGCAGTTATTGGAAGCTTAACTGGAAGAACCGTTAAAACTATGGAATTAAATAATGCTATCTTAGAAATAAAAACGCCAAAAGTCAGGTACATTGTTCCAGCTGAACAGATTAATATTGATAAGGTTTCTGAAGAAATTGGTGAAAAAGTAGAGCTACAAGATATCCAAGTAGAAATTGAGATTAGTCAGTCTTCCCAACAGGAGCTAAAGATCATTGAAAACACTGCTGAAAAAGGAAAGTATCAGATTGTTGTACCGCCTGTTAATTTTGATATTAAGTGCAGTTACAAGAATAAAACAGTGGAAGTTTCAAAATTTAATAATTACGTGGAACGGTTAATAGCGCTTCCGGAGGGTATAGATTCTGAAAGGATAACTACTGCAGTTGTACTTAATAAGGATGGCAGTTTTGTACATGTTCCAACATCAATCACAGTTATTGACGGCAAATATTATGCCAGAATAAATAGTTTATCAAATAGTACTTATTTAGTTATCTGGAATAAAAAGTGTTTTAGTGATGTAAAGCACCACTGGGCTAGGGAAGCTATAAATAATATGGGTTCTCGATTAATAATTAATGGTGTTAATGAGGATTTGTTTGAACCTGAGAGAGATATCACAAGAGCTGAATTTGCAACAATTATTGTGAAAGGATTGGGGCTAAATAGTACGGAAGAAAATAGTTTTACTGATGTAGCTGAAGAAAACTGGTATTACGCTTCCGTTAATACCGCCTATGAGTACAAGATTGTATCTGGTTATGAAGATAACACATTTAAACCCATGCAGAATATATCAAGGGAAGAAGCTGCGGTGATGGTAATGCGGGCAATGAAGCTAGTGGGCAGGGATGCTAGTTTAAATAACAGTGACAGTGATATTAATGATAAGCTTAGTATATACAAAGATAGTAATGAGATTTCTGAGTGGGCAAAAATAGCTGTTACAGAATGCATTAAAAATGATATTATCAACGGATATGAAGGTTATCTAAAGCCCCAAGAGAATATTACCAGAGCTGAAACAGCAACAATAGTACAAAGGATGCTCCAAAAGACAAATTTGATTAATTAGAAATTAGAGAGTATGGCAAAAATAATTAAGGCTTAAAATATACACAGACAGCACCTGTTTTTCAGGTGCTGTCTGTGTATATTTATTGCAAAAGTTACAACAGCATTTTTAGAAAGATTTTGGGACTAAGGGGAGGCCTCATCTACTTAGCATCCCTTGCACCTTATCAGGTAGATCTTCATATCTTACCTCATGCCAGTACGTGACACCACGAAAGGTTGTGACATACAGCTCCAAATAAGCACCTTCGCGCAACTGTTTGCTGGCACTAAAGTTTAGTTCTTTCTCCTTACCTTTCACATCATATGCCGTAAGGATATAATCATATCTTTTGTTAGTATCTTGTTCTACCTTATCATTGTTAACAACAGTGTAATACATAGTTTTACCGGCAGGGTTTTCCGGTGTCAATTTTTCCGGCGTAAAATAGAAAAATGTAAAGGCACCCAGGGCTATGACAAGTAAACTAAGGGACGCAATAGTTATTCTCATGGTATTTTTCATTAAAGAATCTCTCCTTATATTTAAGCTGTTATATCAGTATTTTTTAAGCGATAAATTGAAATGAATGAAAATAAAATTGTAAATAGAAGGTTCATGATAATAAATAGTAAATTTTCGCTACCCATAATACATTTTTGCTGTAAAATCCCCATGCCAATTGTTAAAAGGGAGTAGGGAAAGAACATACCCAGTTTCAATAAATACATTCCTAAGCCCATAAAGACAGCACAAAGACAAATACCTATAGGTGTGGCAAAGCTGCGGATACGTAAGGATAATCCTAACTGGATAGAAGCGATGGTTATACAAGCCAGCCAGCCTTTAAATATCCAGCCCAAGGTTTCTAGAGGGAAAGGTGAGGATAGTTGCAGCAGTTTCCCTGCCCCATAATATAAAAGCAGGAAGAAGATTTGTACAAAGAAGAGCAAGATCCCAAGAACGGCAAGTTTAGCCAAGAATACATGGGCAGGGGATATGGGTGCTGCCATTAAGGAGTTCCAGTTATGATTTTGGTGCTCTAATCTGCATAAATAGGAACAGCAAATAGCAATGAGTATGGGTAAGAAAAATTCCCCGTAAAACAGGCTTACCTGGGTCCACAAACTGTACCATTCCTGGTGCAAGACTCCTTGATTTAAATAGTAATTAGCACAGCCAATCAGAATGCTTAGGCTGGGTAGTACGAAAAGGATAAGCCAGATGCGAGAATGGCGGAGTTTTAGCCCTTCGGCAGCAATACTTCTTTTCAACATAAACAAAGCTCCTTTACATTTCTTGTCGGGAAAGGTGGAGGTTTCCCACAAGATAGAAGATTATTGTTACGCAGATGACAGCAGTAAGGGTACTTAAGCTTAGAGTTTGCTTAATATAGTGGGCAGAGTTATCGGTAAAGTGAAAAGTTACAGGAGATAGTTTAGTATAGTAGGACCAAATAAAGATGCGGTTTACTGCTGAGGGAAAAAGGTCTCCTGTCAGACCGAGAAATCCTCCTACCATGCCTAAAGAGAGAGCAAAGGCTTGATTTTTCAGGGATAATGATACCCATTGTTGCACTGCCAGGATAGCCATCGAGGTAACCATGGTTCCTATGATAAAAGTAGGAAACCAAGCAAAAGGCACAGGTGGGGGAAGCCCTTTAGTGATACCGTAACAAGTAATAGCAAGGGTTTGTAACAGTGCGGCATAAAGCATTAAGATACAACTACATCCATATTTAGCAGCGTAGATCTGGTTTAGTTTTAAAGATGTTGGTAGCACCAGCTTCCAAGTATCACCTTTATGTTCCATATCACAGATGCGAGAACTGACAATAGCGGCAAGGATGGGGAGGAATAAGCTATTCATGGAGGCTACAGTGACTAGTAACGTTTCCCAGCCGTTACTGTCGGGATGGCGGGACAGTACGATACTTACCGACAGGGAAGCCCATAAAAATTCTACCCCTATAAAGAGGGTGATCATGGTAAAAATCCAGCTACGACGCAGTTTGAAGAATTCTAACGTTAAAGCTTTTAACATAGGTTATTCTCCTTTCTGGTTAATTCCAGAAAGATATCTTCCAGGCTCTTGTGATATTCTTCGATGCGGATTACATCAAGATTTGCTTGTACCAGTGTCTTGTTTATTCTAGCTATTTCTTCATCTGTTAAATTTGCTAGACGCAGTTGTTCTTTATATTTAACAGGGTGATATCCTTTCTGTTGCAGAAGGTTTTGAGCCCATTCATTGTTTCCTGTTCTAAGGAAAATATAATTTTTGCTTTTCTCTTGTAGAGTGTCCTTCCTGCCCTGGAAAAGCAGCTGCCCATTGCTAATAATTCCTACGGAAGTAGCCATTTGTTCAATTTCTGCCAGGAGATGGCTGGAAAGTAACACGGTAATACCATATTGCCCAGGCAATGATTTAATAAGTTCCCGGATTTCTTCTATCCCCCCTGGGTCCAGACCATTGGTGGGTTCATCTAATATTAGGAGTTTAGGAAAAGCCAGGAGAGCCATAGCAATTCCCAAACGTTGCTTCATGCCTAATGAATAATGAGCAACCTTTTTATGCTTCTGCTGTTCCAGACGAACTATTTTTAAGACCTCTGTGATATTTTTATCAGGTACATCCCGCAGGCGTTGCATAATACGCAGGTTTTCCAAGCCCGTTAGGTGTCCATAATAAGAAGGGGATTCAATGAGGGAACCGGTATGTTGCAAAACATAGGTGCGGTTTTGCTGAAAATCTTTGCCGAAGATGGCTATTTTCCCGGCGCTGGGTTTAACTAACCCTAAGAGCATTTTCAGGTTTGTAGATTTACCGGCTCCGTTAGGGCCCAGAAAGCCATAGATTTCTCCCTCATAAACCTGGAGATCCAGTTCTTTTACCCGGCAAATACCTTCATAGTGCTTCGTTAGTTTCTGGGTTGTGACAACTGCATTCATTTGTTTCTTCAACTCCCATCTAAAAACTTGTGTTGTGTGTCTTTGCAACCATATGGTAACAGCTCTACCTGTAGTGCAGATTAAGGGAACCTTACAGCAACCTTAAATCTTGCAGAACAAGGTAGAAATAAATAAAAACATTATCAATGTCAGGTATAATCTAAATGGGTGATTTGTGATGAATATTAGGGATAAAAAAATACTCATCATAGATGATGAGTTGGAAATTAGAAAAATGATCGATAGTTTTTTGCGAAAAGAGGGGTTTTACCGTATATATCATGCGGAAAACTGTGAGGAAGCTCTAACCAATCTGCGGGAAAATAAGCCTAATCTTGCTATTTTAGATGTAATGTTGCCGGATGGCGATGGATTTAGTTTATTAACAGCTATGCGCCAGGTTTCTTCCCTTCCGGTTCTTTTTCTTTCAGCCCGGGGTGAAGCTGAGGATCGCCTATTGGGGTTGGGCTTGGGGGCTGATGATTACATTGTAAAGCCTTTTTTACCCCGAGAGCTTATTTTACGAGTAACAGCTATCCTTAAACGTGTTTATACTACCGTTAAGCCGGAAGTCTTACCCACGTTTAAACTAGAGGATTGTATCGTTGATTTGGAAGGGGCAGTGGTTTCTAATGAGCAGGGAGAACAGCTCTTAACTGCCAAAGAGCATGGTATTTTGGTGAAGTTATATGAAAACCGAGGGCGTATTGTGACCAGTGATGCTTTGTGCCGCGCAGTTTGGGGTGATGACTTATATGGTTATGAGAATACCTTGATGGTTCATATCAGACGTCTGCGGGAGAAAATTGAAACAGATCCTTCTAATCCTCAGAGTCTTCTTACGGTACGAGGCTTAGGTTATAAGCTGATAGTGAAAGAGGAGTAAAAATGAAAAGCGTTATACGGATTTTAAGAAGTTTTGTAGTGACCACAATCATAATAGCTATCTTCCTGCTGGTTCTTAATTTTGTTTTGCTGGGTAACTTTTTATTTAAGGGTATGGAGGGACATGCTCCCAAAAATGTAGTACAAAAAGTAGCCACAGAGCTTGAGGGGACCCCTGGCAATTATGGGCTGGATAATTCTGTAAAAAAGCTGCTAACCCAGAATAAGGCTTGGGCTATGCTTATAGATAATAAAGGTCAGGTAAGTTGGGACTATGAATTACCGGAAGAAATACCCCTTAACTATACTCTGCGTGATATTGCTAAGCTATCTCGTTTTTATTTAAAAGATTATCCTGTCTTTGTGTGGGAGCACGATGATGGTCTAGTAGTTGTGGGCTATCCCCAAACAAGCTATGCTAAATATCAATTGTATTTTCCTGTCAGTTGGATCAGTTCTTTGCCTGTGCGATCACTTGCTTTATTAATTGGCAATATTGCCTTAGCTTTGCTTTTATCAGTTCTAATCGGTACACGCCTGATTAGATCTTTAAAACCTTTGCTAGGTGGGGTCCATGATTTGGCTCAGGAAAAGCCTGTACAGCTTGAAACCAAGGGTATCTTTCAGGATCTTGCTAAAAGTATTAACCAGACCTCGAAGATACTACAAAAGAAAAATAAGGCCCTAAAAAAACGGGATGAAGCACGTTATAATTGGATTGCCGGTATATCCCACGATATTCGAACCCCTCTTTCCATGGTGCTTGGTTATGCCGGTGAATTAGAAGAAAACAAGGTTTTACCTGAAGAACAGCGGGAACAGGCAGGTATCATTAGACAGCAGGGCGAAAAGCTACGTGTCCTTATCCAGGATTTGAACCTTGTATCTATGCTAGAATATGAAATGCAGCCCTTAAATATAAAAACTCTGTTTTTGTCTGCTCTGGCACGGCAAGTTGCTGCCGACTTTGTTAATAATGGCTTAGACGAAAAGTATGTCATCAATTTAGAGCTAGCCCAGGAAGATATCAAGGTAAAGGGCGATGAAAAATTATTACTGCGGGCCTTGACAAATTTAGTACAAAATAGCATTACTCATAATCCCCAAGGGTGTGAAATCCTCTTAAAAACTTGCATTTCTTTGGACAGTGAGACTTGTAGTTTTATTGTCGCTGATCGGGGAAAGGGTATTTCCCAGGATAAACTTTCAGACTTGCTAGAACTCCCCTATTCAGCTCAAAGAAAGCATGCTGTAGCCAAGGGACACGGCCTAGGTTTACCTATGGTCTCCAAGATCGCCCAGGCCCATAAAGGAAAACTTATCCTCAAAAGCCGGCCTGGAGAAGGGCTGGAGGCAATTATTAACTTGCCGGTGGTTTTTTCCCCTGAGCAGAAACAGGTATAGTTAGTTAGCTATTGGGGATATATAAAATAATTAAAGCTTAAAAAGTAAGGGAGAGCTGGAGTGGATAAACATTTTATTAAGAATATTGATTTTGCCAAAGTAATGGAATTCGCTTCCTTAGTAGAATATCAGGAGGGTAGGGTAGTTAGCAGGACATTAGCCCAGGGAAAACCCTTGAGTGTGACTTTATTTGCCTTTGCTAAAGGAGAAGAGATTAGTTCCCATGCGGCAAGTGGAGATGCCTTAGTTTACATCTTTGATGGTGAAGCCCAGATTACCATAGGTGAGGAAGTATTTACTGTTAATAAGGGAGAAACCATTGTTATGCCTGCTAATATTCCCCATGCTCTGTTAGCAACAGAAAGATTTAAGATGCTCTTAATTGTGATATTTGACTTATAAAGAAAAGAGAACTATAATACAGTAGTTGTGAAAAGTAAATATTGTTAAGTTTATTAAGGGGAGCTGCTGTTAGTATGCTGAGAGGGGACTGTAAGTCCTAGACCCTATGAACCTGATGTAGGTAATTCTACCGTAGGGATTATAGACCATTTGAAAACATTATTTTTTATTGTTTATGAGAGTCATAAGCCGTATTGGTTTATGGCTTTTTTTCGTCTATAAAGGCCAGCGGTGTTTTACATAACAAACCATGCAAAGGAGTTGTCGAAATGAATTGTAATTGTCACAAGGATGTAGTTGGAGCCAGATTATGTATTTATCCTATGCAGGATGATTTCGTTGATGTAATCCTGGGAGCAGTCAGGGATGTGGATAGAACAGGGTTGGCTGTGATTACCAATGACCTGGGAACTACTGTACAAGGAAAGCGAGAAAGAGTATTCAGTTATGTAAAAGAAGTATTTGTGAAAGCGGCAGTTTTAGGAGGACATGTTGTAGCTAATGTAACATTTTCAGGAGGTTGTCCGGGAGATGTGCCTGAGGATTTTGATTTTGCTGTTGAAGTAGAGCAGAAAGAATTGCAAGAAGAGAATATCCCCGTGGCTTGTGCATGGTCCCTTTATCCTATGGGGAATGAAAAATATATGGAAGTTATTGAAAGTGAAGTTACTAAAATCATTAAGGCCCAAGAGGTAGAGGTAGATCGATATCATTATTGTACTCGCTTAGATGGTACGGTAAAGGCAGTCTTTGCTGTCTTGGAGAATTCCTTTGCCGCTGTGCGGAAAAGTATTAATCATACAATTATTCACGCTACTATTTCCAAAGGAAGTCCCTCAAAACCCAAAGAAAAAATACAATTATAAAAACTAATAGTACATAGGAGGAATTTAAGATGACAGAAAAATGGGGTTGGACCTTAAAGGATATAATAGTTACCTGCGTTTTAGCCGTAGCATTTGGAGCTTTATATATGGGGTGGGTCAGTGTATGGGCCCTGGCAAATGGTGTTTTTGGACCTATTGGTTTGGATATGGTATATGGAGTATGGTTTATGGCTTCCATTACGGCGGCCTATATTATCCGTAAGCCCGGTATTGCTTTTGGGGCTGAAATGCTGGCTGCTTTAGCAGAAGTATTGCTGGGGACACCCGCCGGGGTATCAGTTTTTCTGGGAGCAGGAATTCAAGGAATAGGATGTGAATTAATTTTTGCTGCCACCAGGTGGAAAAATTATTCCACACCTGTGTTGATGCTGGCAGGAATGGGAGCTAGTGTGACCAGCTTTATTTATAATTTAGTTATGTTTGGTTATACCAAATTCCCTCTTAGCATGTTGCTTTTGATGCTTGCTATTAGACTCATCTCAGGGGCCGTTTTTGCTGGATTATGTGGAAAACTTATTGGTGATGGCTTAGCAGCTACCGGTGCCTTAGCCTCATTCCCCTTAGGACGAGAAAGGGCCGAGAAAAAGGTTGAGGTTTAATGACACAGATAAGAGTTGAAAACTTGAGTGTAAGGTTTATTTCTCAAGCTAAATATGTACTTGATAATGTGAGCTTATCCTTTAATACCAACGAACGAATTTTAATCTTAGGGGAAAGTGGCTCGGGCAAATCTACTCTACTATTAGCGGTGCTGGGCTTACTCCAGAGATGTGAAAATGCTGAGGTAACGGGGGACGTATTTATAGGGGATAAAGCTGTGGGCCAGATGAAACCTAGGGAAGTCTGTCAAAAGGTGGGCTTAGTATTTCAAAATCCCGAAAGTCAATTTTGTATGCTTTATCCCGAAGATGAGGTGGCCTTTGGGTTAGAAAATCTTGCATTGAAGTCTGAGTTGATGCAGAAAATAATCAATAAATCCTGCGAAGATGTGGGTTTTAATAGCAGGCTCTATGCTCAGCAAATTAATAATCTTTCAGGAGGAGAACAGCAGAGATTAGCCCTGGCCTCCATATTTGCCCAGGGAGCGGAAATGTTTTTACTGGATGAGCCTACAGCTAATCTCGATCCGCAAGGGAGAAGACAGGTTGCAGATTCCACCCAAGCCGCTGTAGATAAAGGAAAAGGGTTGCTGGTGGTGGAGCATAATCTAGAGCCCTGGTTTCCCCTACTGGAGAGACTGGTAATCATTAAGGACGGTCAAATATTAGATGATGGAGAGCCCCGAGCTATCTTCAAAAAATGGGGAGCCAAGTTAGGGAAACTGGGGATTTGGCGACCTTATGCCGTAAGGGTCTACGAGGAACTAATTAAGCTGGGATATAACTTAAAGGAGATTCCTTTAAACACACAGGAGTTAGCCGATATGGTCCTAGCTGAGAAAATACCTGAAACTATTGTAGCTGAGGTCTTTGCTAGAACACCAGAAAATGGTGGGATAAAGAGTAACAATTCCTTGAATAATAAGACCTTAATGGAGCTTAAAGCTTTATCCGTTGGATATAGGAAAGATGAAGAAATTCTAAAGGATGTGGATCTTAAGTTAGTAGAAGGAGATTTCTTTGCTTTAGTGGGCGCTAATGGTAGTGGAAAATCAACCTTGGCCAAAACCTTGATTCAAATGGTCCAGCCTATAAGTGGCAGTATTACCCTCTTAGATACAGATTTACGAGATATGAACCTGAGAGATATTTGCAGCATAATTGGTTATGTATTTCAGAATCCGGAACATCAATTTGTAGAGGATTCCGTATGGTCAGAGCTTGCTTATAGTGTAGATCAGCTTGATATTAGAGAAGATAAGAAGAAGGATATGATAACATCCTTACTTAAGGAATTTGATCTGGAAAATGTGGCCAAAAGCAACCCTTTCAGTCTGTCGGGGGGACAGAAAAGAAGATTGTCCGTAGCAACTATGCTGGTAGGCCAGCAGAAGATACTGATCTTAGATGAACCTACTTTTGGGCAAGACGAAAAAAGTGCCTATAAGCTGATGAATAAGCTAGGGGAGCTCAATAAGAATGGTGTTACGATTTTTATGATTACTCACGATCTTGATTTAGTTGAGGAATATGCTAATAAGGTTGCAGTTATGGTTAAGCAAAGTATAGCCTTTTGTGGGGAAACTAGGGAATTATGGAAGCAACACGGACTCATTAAGGAAAGTGGTTTGGAATTACCTTGTAAAATTAAAGTAAGGACAAGGATTGAAAAAAATGATAAAGCTGAATAGATTTAATCCCACGGCCAAGTTAATAGCAAATGTTATTATCCTAATTACTTGTGTAGTAATATTTGATCACAAGACTATGTTAGCCCTATTATGCGCTAGTATTTTATTTGGCCTTACCACGAACTCCTTTACTAAGAAGAACTTAAAAGCGTTAATACCTTTTCTACTCTTCGCTTTGGCCATGTTGTGGATGAATGCCCTGTGGGCGAGAGTAGAAAATGCACAGGTGATTGGTTCCTTGGGACCTTTGGAGTTTACTGATAAAGGTTTAATAGTTGGGCTTTCTTTATGTTTCAGAGTCCTTACCATCGGGATAACATCGACTATTTTCACCACAAATACAGATCCCACAGAGCTAATGCTTAGCCTAATTAAACAGTGTCGCCTCAATCCGGGAATTGCTTACGGTATTTTAACGGCTTTTAGATTTTTGCCTACTATGGAGACGGATTTGGCTACAATAAAAGGAGCCCACAGAGTTCGCAATGTCAAGAAGCACAAATGGTACATGGAGAAGGGACGTTGGTATAAGTATGCAATTCCTCTCCTGGCAACTAACATAAGAAAGGCGGAAAGGGTAGCTTTGGCTATGGAAGCTAGGGGATTTGAAAATAATCAAAAGAGGACTTACTATAAAACGGTCTATTGGAAAAAAAGAGATACTATCTTTGTCTTGTGTACCCTAGTCATGGTAAGTCTGGTTGTTTCCTTTTCCGCATATAAGGGGTGGCTAGTAGGGTTTAAAAGGTGGCAGGGGTTTTAGTAGATATTACGTATAGAAAAAACTCAAGGGCTAAGAAACCCTTGAGTTTTTTACTTTCCTCACTTGCTAAGTCAGTTCTCCAATATCCTTTAAGTTTACTTCCACATCTACAAGTATATTAACATTTTCAATAAAATCTTCTTGAACATGATCTGTTAATTCTCTTCTCCATTTAGCCAGGGCATATTTGGTAATATCGATACAATCTGTTTTATATTCTTCTTGCATTTTTTTTATAAAGTCGGTGCAGTCTTGTTCTATATCCATTTTTATTGCTTTTTCTATATCAGTGAGTTTAATGGGGTTTTTTCCGTCTATAATGAATTGGGGTGAAAAGTGTTCCAGCAATCCGCCTTGGAGTTTTATTTTTATAAAGAAGGTAAACTCATCGTCCTTACGGTAAACCTGGACCTTTCTAGAACGGTTTACAATTACTGTGCCTTCATCTAAAATTTCTCCATCTTTTTCTAGTATAAAAGGAATTCTTCCTTCACCTTTAAGACCGCGCAGTAAGACTAGGGTTTGAGTATCTTCTAAGTTTGTTTTGGCAAGTAATCTATCATTTTTAAAGATACCGGCACCGGAAATTTCTATCTGAGATTTATCTTTTATTTTGATAAGAGGAAGAACAGGGTTTTTGCCTGTTGTTACAACCTGAGTCATAAATTGGTGTAAGGTAGTAGTGGGAAGAAAACTGTTTTTCTGAGCAGTTTTTAACAAACCCATCAAAAAAACACCTGGATTGGGGTAGTCTACCATTTTTAACTTGGTGAAATCTTGAGAATGACCTTCCAGTACAGCTAAGTATATGGCGTTACTTGTGGTGGGGGATCTAAATAAAGCATTGGTGGCTTTATTTAAGCCTTGGTGGGCCAGGTTTTCTCCATAAATTGCGATTTGTACTATACCTTCAAAATATTGTTCGGGTGATTTGCTACTCCTTTTTTCCCGTGTTTTTCCTATCGTTGAGGCACTAATAAATTCAATCATATATTTTTTTTCTGTTTCAGGATATAATACGGGAGCAATCGCAGCCACGTTAATATTTGTTTCCTTTTTGTCTGATGATGGGATTGTATCGTATATCCCCACAATAGGGATGTTCAGTTCATCAAGGTCTTTATAATCCCAGCACCCAGAAGTAAAGATTATAGGTATACAACTGATAATAATGATAATAAGCATTTTAAGCATAATTAATTCACTTTTCCCTTCTGCAAAGAAGCTGCAATGTTAAGTAGTAAGGGATAACCCAGGCCAATTATAAGGAAGGAATAGCCCCCATAGGTGGCAAATTTGGCTACTTCTACTATATTTTTAGGGATTAAGGCTACTACATAAATAGCTAGCCCCACTATAATGACCATTAAAGGATAATATTTATTTAAATCTAGCTTTAATACTTGAGTAAGGGAAAAGGAGCCGGCAAAACACAAGTTTATAAAGGGCCTAGGAATCATCAACAACCATAAAGCTAAGAAGAAAAATTCCAGTCGATCTATTACTGGAAAATGAACTGTTTTTAGTAGAGTTAAAGAGGGCCAGATTAAATGCTGAATCATTTCGGAGCCAAAGACAAGCAGACATACCACCGTAATAAGTACGTATATACATGTAATTATACTCAGAGCAACTACTCCTGCCTTAAGGACTTCATCTTTGCGCGTAACCATGGGATAGATAACAAGGAGTATTTCAATTCCTCCATAGGAGAAGGAGGTTTTTAGAGATTCTTGAGCTATTTGTAAAAACCCAGCTTCCCCAAGGGGAAGAATGTTAGTATAGTCAACTCCTTTTAGAGTGGGTAATAGAAGAAGTAGATCTAATAGCAGTATATAAAATAGGATTTCGTTGAGCCTACCTATTACTTTGGCGCCTTTTCTGGCAACGTAGATTGCAGCAATAATAATCATAAGAGCAATTACGCTTGTAGGAGTCTTAGGTAATATATAGACTGAGGTAAACTCAGTGCCAACGCGAAGAGGTATAGATTCAAAGAAAACAATATGAGCTATAAACCCAATGTTGATAAAGAAACCAAAAAATTTACCTAAGAGCAGATAAGAAATTTCTATTAAAGTTTTATCGGGGAAGAGGCGTCCCAGGCGTACTATCATCAAGAGGGATAGAAGCGGAACAAGAGAACCAAGTAATACAGCTAGCCATCCATCGGGGCCTACATTAGTGCTAGCAGTGCGAGGTAAGCTAAGGACTCCGGTAGCTATAGTACTGCCAATAATTATAAAAATTAATTGTTTACTGGTAATTGTAAAACGAGGATTAGTTTTCATTTTGATTATCCTTTTTCTTAAAAGTACCCTGTCGCTTCTTGTTTGTGCTGGGAATAGATACAGGGCGCTTTTTCATTTTCCAGAGGAAAGTTCGGTAAAATGAGTCTTTTAAATCAGCAAAACGAAAGGGGGCAAAAGGTGAAAAATAGGGAATACCTAAACTTTCCAGAGAAGAGAGGTGCCCCAAAATTATTAACCAGCCAAAAGTAACACCGAAGATGCCAAAAGATGAAGCAAGAAGTAACATCGGCAATCTAAGAACTCTAGTAGATAGAGCCATACCGGGAGTAGACATAGCAAAAGTACAGATTGTCGTAACTGCAGTAATAATTACGATAGCAGGACTAGCTAAGCGAGCACTAATTGCAGCCTGTCCCAGAATAATACCTCCGACAACTCCGACTGTTTGTCCAAAAGAGGTGGGGAGACGCAGTCCCGTTTCCATAACTAATTGAATGATTATTTCTAGCACTAGGGCCTCAACAGCTACTGGAAAAGGTACTTCTTTACGGCTTTCGGCCAGGGATACAATTAGATCGAAGGGAATAAGCTGTTGTTGGTAACTGAGTAAAGCAACATAAATTGCCGGCAGGGATATGGCTAGAAAGAAAGCTAGATAACGAAGCATTCTGGTAAATGAACCAATAAAGGTACGTTCATAATAGTCTTCAGGGGCCTGTAAAAATTGTACAAAGAGGCTGGGAACTATTAATGCTGAGGGGATTCCATTTGCCATGAGGAGTACTTTACCTTCCAGGAGATGGGCTATTGTTTTATCAGGTCTTTCTGTACTCTTAAACTGAGGGAAAAATGAAAAGGGATTATCCTCAATTAGCTGTTCAATATATCCAGTATCTAGTACACCATCAATATCGATATTAGAAAGTTTTTCTTTTATATTAGAAACAATGTCAGAACTAGCAATATCCTGAATATAAATGATAGCTACATCAGTGCGAGTTCTTTTTCCAATAATTGTTTTTTCTACAGTTAGGTTGGGATCTCTAAGTTTTCTGCGGATAAGGGCAATATTTACAATCAAACTCTCCACAAAGCCTTCTCGTGGACCACGAAGTGTCTTTTCGGTATCCGGTTCTGTTATGCCTCGTATTTCGCCACCACGGATATCTAATGCTAGAACCTCACTGAATCCGTCAAATATTAAGATAGTTAAACCATCAAAAATATTTTGTATTAAATCAGAAAATGTATTAAGTTTTTTGATTTGTCCTATGTTCAGAGACGTTTGGTATATGCGGTCTATCAGATGTTTAGGACCTTCATTTTCTATTTGTTCGCGGTTGGAATATAGCAACAAGGGATTTAGAACATCACGATTAAGAATGGCAGTATCGATAATGCCTTCCAAATATATAACAACAGCATTAAGATTTTCGGCACCTTCTATTACAAAGGAACGAGAAACAATGTCTTGATTCTTTGTAAGATAAGGTTTGAGTAATTTTACTTTTGCTGTTAAATCTTCAGGAAGAATAATTTCCTCAGAAGTGTTATCTTTTATTGTAGAATGTGGAGAGGGCTTTTTTTTAATTAAACTTTTAACAGAACGCATTGCTACCTCCAATATCTTGTATATAGTAGCTTTTTCCCTAGTCCAATAACTTATACTAAAATAAAACATAGTGTTCCACTAACTATCGAATATGTTGGGTTTGATAGCTTGTTCAAAGGGTAAATAGCAGAAAAAACTCAAGGGTTTAAGAAACTCTTGAGTTTCCTTCTTCATTTTCCTCACTAGTATCTCTTAGGCCTGGATAAGTATTTCTCTTGAAGAGTAGCAGCACGACTATCAAGATTACGATAAAGATAAGTAATATTTTTAAGTTAGGTGGAACATTATAGTTAGTGCTTTCTGAGAGGGGCTCATTATATGGAGATGTTTCCTCAGGAAATGATGGTATACCCGTATTTATATCAGGAGTAGGTTTTTCTTCTTCGGGTAGATGATCAGTAGTTGGGATAGGCTCCATTGATGTTATATCTTGATAAACATTTATTTCGGTACCAGGTGTTTCCTCTTTTTTTGCAGGGATTTCTGAGCCTGGCTGACTAAGATCATCACAAACTGACTCAATACTATCATCTTTACTATCAGCAACGATTCCATCATTATTATTATTGGTGCTATGGTTATCTGTGGTTTCAGTTTCATTATCTTGATTATTTGACATGAGAGCAGAGGGGCTTTTTTCCAATTTTATTATAGTAGGACTGGGCTGTGGTTCTTGGGATGAGTCTGAGGTTTTAGTAAAATGATAGGCAGGAATATTAGCTCCATGCATACGAGGATTAGTATAACGATACATGAATACATTAATTTCGTCCTGAGGTGATTGAGTATAACGATATGTAAATATTTCTTTCACCTTATTTTTATTAACCATATATTATTCCTCCTTACATGATTAGTATAAAAAGGACCAAGCTAAGTTAGCATGGTCCGATTAAAATAGTTCTTAATCATCGTCCTTCTTTATTTCATACAATCGCATCTATTTAATAAGTACAGGACTAACTTTTGCAAGAGTACCTGTTATGTAACTACCATCTGCAATATTATTTTGTAAATACGATGTGCCATCCATTCCATACTCTCTGCTTATTAATTTATATACACAACAAATTTTTGGTTTGTTTATTCTTGCTTTATAGTATGAAAGGATTATAAATATTGTTACAAGGGATAAAAAGCTCCGTAAAATCTTTTTGGTAAAATCCGCGTTATTCCTTGTTTAGCACAAAAATTCGCAATATATTTTTATTTAATAGGAAATTATATTTTACCAAATTTTAATTTCCCTGATATCTAAGTAAAAGTCAACCAATTTTACTTTACAACCATAGAAGGAAAAAGGAGATTTTATAAGACTTAAGGATTATTGTAGTCTTAAAATTAAACATTAGGTCCGATGTAAAATAAAGAAAATAAGGTTAAACTTGATATAACAGATAAAAGTGAACAGCCATAAATAAAGGTTTATTCAACCTTTAATGTTGGTTGTTACACAAGAATTAATAGTACAGGTATGGGGGGAGAGAGTGTGGAACAACGGGAGAGATTAATTAATAAGATAATAGATATTGAGTGGGATATGCTTTCTAAAGTGCATGCTGCCAATTCCGGAAGTTGTCAGGAGAGACCCCACGCTTTTCGTTTAATGCGTTGGATGAGTCACTCTGTGTTATCGGAAAAAGTTTTAGAATCTTATTTAGATGACTTACAACAAGGGGTAAAAAATGGGCGCAACTTTATGATAGAAAAATATGCCAGGATGGAAGACAAGTTACCGGTTTTAAATGATAATCCCATCATTGATGAGATAGTACAAATCGAAAAAAATTGGAAGAGAGAATTATCCCATAAATATCCTGAGCATTTTCCTGAGAGTACGGAAGGGTTTGAAAATTATTTTTCCTGTGAATTAGAAACATATTCTGATCGTACTATTGAACTATATTTTGAAGTAGTGAGAAAGGCCAGGGCAGAAGGTAGAAATTTGGTAGAGGAAAGGTACAATAATCTATTTAAAAAATTAGGTTATGATTCCATAGAAGATAGATTTGGTATAGCTAAATAATACTGAGCAATATGAAACCCCTTCACAAGTGCTGTGAAGGGGTTTGCTTTATGAGTTAGTTAAGGGTAGGGAGTAAAGGAGAGTTAATCTTGTAATAGTTGCTATTGAAATAGAGGGTAGCGGTTTGTTTATCGTAAACCATAAAGTTTTCTGTAGCTCTGGTTGCTCCGGAGCCTTCGCTAAGTTCAATAGCATAGATATCAGTTTCGGTTTGAGGTATAAATTCTTTAGTTGTGAGAAATTTAAATCTTGCTAAGATGTGGGGAGTAGGTTCGATTTTATGTTCCGGTTTAACATTACTGAGGAAGTCTGATAACTGTTGATCTGTCAAATGAATTTGCTTTTCCTTATTTTTGATGCTTTGGGAATTTACGATTTTGGCGTGAGTATAGAGGCTAAGATCGTTAGATGCGATAACAAGTTCTTCAATAAGTTGTGCTAATTCAGGACTTTGATAGATAGCTTTTTTTCCATTACTGACATGTTCGGAAAAGTAGTTGGTATGATAAGTGAGAATCTTGGAGTACCATTTCCCTTTTATCTCATAATCTATCCAGAATGTAGCCAGAGTTTCATCTTCTGTGCTAGGTGGTTGTTGAGCGGTGGTTTGTAGTTGCATAGTACGAATTAATTTACCAAATTGTGCTAAGCTTTCTTCAGGAACAATTATATTCTTTCTAAACCCCGTTGCGGAATTTTTACTAACCTCAAACATTATTTCGTTAGCTGGAGTATCTAATCGTATACTAATTTCCGTAGGTGTAGTTTTTTCTGCCCCTTGGACATAGCTTACGGCATGGAATCTAAAGACACCTCCAATAATAAGGGGGCTAAAGAGCAAGAGGGCCAAAGTAATAAGATATTCTTTATGATGGAATTTAAAGGGCTTTTTCTCCAGAAATTTAAGGAATATTAGGTTTGCAAGGAAGATAGTCAGCAAAGCTCCTAGCAGGCCAGGATATAAATCGGGTAAGTGGCGATCATTGATAGGGGGGAGAAACAGTTTGAGGTATTGCCAAACAACATGGCGAAAAATTGAAATTGATAGATAGTAGCCCAGCAAAGCGCTGGCTAACAGTCCAATTATTTTATCTTTTTTAAGTGTAGTCATTGTACTTGTGACCTCCTAACCAGGGTTTCTAATTGTTCTCTTGCTGGGGTGGGGAGTTTATAACATTTGCCATTCATCAAGTGCATATTACCGCTTTCCAGATCTACAAAGCCGGTTATTCTACCGCCTAGAGGCAATTTAAGTATTAGTTCCACATTAGTTTTTTCAGGAGAATAGGGTTCCTTTGTTGTGGGGGAGCTAGAGATACTTTGTAGTAAATTTCTATATTTGGGTTCTGACATGGCTTCTTCATCAAGATCTATCAGCCAAGCGGAACTGTCTTTATCTACACTATAGATGGTTATTTCCTTTATATTTTGGAGATTTTCAATGTTTGATAAAGTGTAAGCATATCCACCATAAAGAACTCCTATCCAGATGAGAAAAATCAGGAAACCAGCTGCCAGGAAGTTGATGATTTTTTTACGGCGAAAAACCCGCTTATCGCTGAGTAAGTACCCTACAGTGATGGCCATAAAGGATGCTATGATAGCAGGGGTAATTATTCCTGCTAAATAGTCTAGTGGCGGATTGAAGGGAAATATTTCTGGCCCACCTATAATAAAGGTGTGGTAATGCCAGGGGGATATTTTATTACCGGCAAAGAAAACATTTAAGGCAAATTCCCCCAGCTTATAAGGCAGGGCCATGATGGCCTTGGTCAGCAAGAAATCATCCCGTGTGTAGCAATGAGAAAATATTCCCAGTAAAAAGCCCAGTATTCCATAAAAGGTTATGCGGATTATACCTTTTCTGCGAGCTTTGATTTTAGCAATTAAAACTTCATCTTCAATATCCTCTGTATTTTTAGGAAGGGGCAGAGGATCTTTTAGTAACTTATCTAATTCCTGTTGACAGCTGGAGCACTCTTCAATATGGTTTTCAATTATTTGCATTTCCTGAGGGGAAAGGTTTTCTTCCAGAAAATCTTTTAATTTCTCTTTATGAATACAGGACAATTTATTTATCCTCCCATCTTTGATATATTCGACGAAATTCTCGGCGAGCTCGATAAATACTTACTTTTATGGTATTAAGGTTGGTATTTGTGATATCACTAATCTCTTGGTAAGATAGCTGCTGAATATCTCGTAGAATGATTAGTGTGCGATATTTATCAGGCAAAGTATTTAAAGTTTCTTGAATTAGGATTTTAGTTTCTTTATTAAGGGTGTATTCTTCAGGGCCCATTTTTGTATCGGTGAAATTTTCCGAAAGGGTAGCATGTTCATGCAGCTTTATTTTATTCTTACTTTTGATGCTATCTATGTAAGCATTGCGCGCAATTTTGTAAATCCAGGTTTTGAAGCTTGACCTACCTTCAAATTTAGTAATATTGAGATAAACTTTAAGAAACACATCTTGGCAAATTTCTTCCGCCAAGGAGCGATCCCCGGAGAGATAGCAGAGATAAGAGAATATGTTTTGTTTATATTTTTTATAAAGGGTAGTGAAGTCTGCATTCAAAAAAATCTTCCTTTCTTGCTGTTACCGGTAACGTTCTTTCATGCTATTAGACCGACAAAAGATCAAAATGTTACAATAATATCTTAAATTATTTTGTAGATGGATTCAGTATTAAATAAGGAAAAAGTTAAGAAACAAAAGGATTATTGCAAATATTAAAGAAATATGTAGAAAAGATTAGATAAGGTTTTAAATAGTGGAGGTCATAATGAAGAACAATTATATTATAAAGCGGGTTTGCTTTGTTCTAATCTGTTCATTGTTAGCCATACCAAGTTTTACTAATATAACGTTAGCAACAGAATCGTCGGAGCTTATAACAAAGAGTACTTCAGGGGCTAGTACAATAGAATCCTCTAAGGCAAAGCTTACCTATCTTAAGACCCTAGTTGTAGGATCACTTCCTAAGGGTATGGAATTTACGAGAGATGGAAAATATCTTTTTATTGCTCTTTTAGGTGAACCGGCAGTAGTATTGCTTGATGGTGAAAAAATGGAAATGATTAAAAAAATACAACCCCAGGATAAGCAATATCTAAAGGGGGAGTTTGTTGAAGTAGGAGTATCTCCCCTGGAGGATGCTGTTTTGGTCAGTCAAATGAGTACCGCCAGTGTTCACAAGATTCCTCTTATAGGGGATAGAGCTTTTGAAATAACAGAATCTATCTCGGCTCAAGGTACCTGGTCTAAAGTAATTTCCTTTTCCAGTGATAGTAAGTTGTTTGCCGTTTCCAATTGGACTTCCCACGATGTTACTTTGTTTACTTATCCTGAAATGATTTATGTTAAGAAAATAGCAATCCCTGGTATACCTAGGGGCTTGGCCTTTGCAGATGAAGATAAATCCCTCTATGTATCTAATTTCTCTAATGGAGCTCTGCATCGCATTGATGTCGAACAAGGGAAGGTAGTAGAAACTATACCAACTATAGGAAGAAATGCTGCTCTCAGGCATCTGGTTATTGATCAGGAGAGAAGCCTTCTCTATGCCTCAGATATGGGGCTAGAATGTATCAATATTTACGATCTTATGAAAAAAAAGCTTATTAAACAAATACCAGTGGACTACAATCCCAATACCATCGCCCTTTCTCCCGATAACAAATACCTCTTTGTTTCTTGCAGGGGACCTAATGCCAAGACTACTTATCTTAACCGTAGCCCCCGCTCTGGTCATCTGTATATGATAGATTGTGAGCAGCAAGAAGTAGTTGCTACAAGAAAATTGGGCAATCAGCCCACGGCGTTAGCGGTACATCCCTCAGGGGAGTATGTTGTGGTGTCTAATTTCAGAGATAAAAATATTGAGATTTTTAAAATTAACTAACTATAAAAGTAAGCTACATTATTATAGTTTGAAAGTCTAGCATTAATAGGTAAAATAATGAATATATCAATAGAAGGATTATGTGGGTTATTCTTGAGAGAAGTAGGGGGGAGAGCTTGGTGAGGTTTGTCAAGAATATTGCTATTGGTTTTTTAATGCTGTTATTATTAACAGGCTGTGATGCTGAGGATAGTAGTAAGCAAAAGGAAGCTGATCAACAGCTAGCAGAAAAAAATGGGGAAGTAAAGCCGTTAGAAGAAGCGGAAGTAATACAGCTTATAATAGCAGCTAAAGATATCAATTGGTATGTAGCTTCAGGGGGAGAGGTCTCAGACCCGGAGACCTTTGAATATCAAGGTATAAATTATCGCTATTTAGATGAAACTTTAGCTACTAGAGAAAAATTAGAACAATATTTACAACAAGTTTTTACGGAAAATGCAGCAAAAGCATTGCTAGAAGAGTTGGGTATTATTGAATATCAGGGACGCATGGCTCAGCCTGATAGTGGTGGTGGCAGCATTCTCCAGTGGGAGAAGGCAAAAGCTAGTTTATTAAAAGAAGATGCTACTAGCAAAGATTTTGAAATTAAGGTGCCTTATGGTGAAGAAGATGATAGCATTGATTATGATGTGTTTACAGTAGTATTAAAATATATTCCGGAAAAGGGTTGGCGTATTGATACACCACTCTTAGCTTTATAGAACTTTTAGCAATATAACCATCAGTGGAAATTAATTCACTGATGGTGATTTCCTTTTGTCATCAAACTCTGATGATATTTTTTTGTATTGAGGATTACAGGAGGAGACGAGATCATGAAAATATTAGTCATAAATCCGGGAGCTACTTCTACTAAATTTGCTATATATGCAGGGGAAAAACCCAGCTTGAAAAAAGTTATTGACCATTCTGGACGGGATTTGCAACGATTTAAGAGAGTGTTTGATCAATACCAATATCGTTTAGAATTAATTAAAGGAACTTTAAACGAAGCAGGGGTAAATTTACAAGAACTAACAGCTGTAATTGCCAGGGGAGGCTTATTAAAACCTATTGAAAGCGGGACATACAGCGTTAATAAAAAAATGCTTAAAGATTTAGAAAAAGCGGAGAGGGGCGAGCATGCCTCCAATCTAGGAGCAGTGTTAGCATATAATATCGGGCAAGAGTTAGGAATTCCTGCTTTTATTGCAGATCCTGTGGCAGTAGATGAATTGGAACCCATAGCAAGAATTTCCGGTTTAGCCGATATAGAAAGAGTAAGTCTCTTTCATGCTCTAAATCATAAAGCAGTAGCCCGTAAAGTGGCGCAAAAGCTTGGTAAACAATATGAAGATATGAATTTCATTGTAGCTCACCTTGGCAGTGGTATTTCTATAGGAACCCATAAAAAGGGCAGGGTAGTAGATGTAAATGATGCTAAAGATGAAGGCCCTTTTTCACCGGACCGCTGTGGGGGAGTACCGGCGTACCAATTAGTTAAGCTCTGTTATTCAGGAAAGTATAATTTTCAGCAAATGAAAGAAAAAATTATGCCCCAAGGTGGTATGTTTTCTTATCTGGGGACTAAAGATTTGCGAGAAATAGAAAATATAGCCAAAGGTGGGGATGATAAGGCCCGGCTCTTGTTAGAGGCCCTGGCATATCAGATAGCCAAAGATATTGGAGCCCATGCAACAGTTTTATGTGGTAAAGTAGATGGCATAGTGCTAACAGGAGGGATAGCTTATTCCCAATTTATTGTAGATAAGATTATAGAACGCGTTAAATTTATAGCTCCAGTGGAAGTAGTTTCCGGGGAAGAGGAATTAGAGTCCTTAGCCTTGGCCGCATTAAGGGTGCTTACAGGGGAATGTGAAGCTAAAATATATGAATAATATTGCTAGTTTCAGGAGGAAACCATGTATAAGAATTATAGTGACATTATTGAAAAAGTTAAAGAACGGGGAGTTGTTACTGTTAGTGTGGCGGCTGCCCAAGATAGAGATGTATTAGAAGCAGTAAAAATGGCACATGAGCTAGGGATAGCAAAGGCAATATTAGTAGGAGATGAGAAAAAAATAAAACCCTTGGCTAAAGAGATAGGGTTAGGAAAAGAGATTTCCATTATAGATGTGCCTAAGAAAAAAGAAGCTGCCCTAAAAGCTGTTTCGTTAGTTAGAGAGGGACAAGCCCAGGTGCTGATGAAGGGGATAATTAATAGTAGCGACTTTTTGCAAGCTGTTCTCAATCCTGAAGTAAGTTTAAAAAAAGAAAGGCTACTTAGCCATTTGGCAGCCTTTGAAATACCTCAAGAGAAGAAGATAATATTCCACACAGATGGGGGCATGGTAATATCTCCAAATTTAGAGGAGAAAAAAGAAATTTTGTTTAATGCTATTGAAGCGCTGCAAAAGATGGGTATTGATAATCCTAAAATTGCTGTTCTGACAGCTAATGAAAAGGTAAATCCTAAAATGCCTGCCACCTTAGATGCTAAAGCCCTGGTGGAAATGAGGAAAAAAGAAGAAATACCTACAGGGATTATTGAAGGACCTATTACCATGGATGTAGCAGTAAATCCTGCAGCTGCTAAACATAAGGGCATCGAGAGTAAAATTACAGGAGAGGCGGATCTGTTCTTGGTACCTGATATAGAGGCAGGTAATCTGATAGGTAAAACTTTAATCTATTATGGGCATGCAAAGATGGCAGGTATAATTCTGGGGGCAACTCACCCTATTGTTATGACTTCCAGAGCAGAGACTGCTGAAGGAAAACTGAATTCATTGGCCCTGGCTTGCTTAGTTTCTTAATTAATAAGCTTATTTTGCTATATATAAAGTTTTTAAAAATATTTAACCATATATCCACAAGGATCGGGAACGGTAGCCACGATAACAGGCAGATCTATAATGGCACCAATGCTGCCTGTCCTGGGCTTAAATCCGTTAATAGCAGCTTTAGCTCTTTGTTCAATGTCTATTTTATATCCTATCCAAATGATAGTAATTTTTGGGTAGTAACTCGCTTCTCCGGAATGGATGTGGAAACTATTTTGAAGACTTGGAGTGTAGGAATGGCAATTATACCTGTATGTGCCTCCCTAATATTAATCATCGTTAATACTCTTTTCTTTTAAGTTATTAGTTTGCTAGGTATAAACATTAGGAACCATCCGAGCATACCTTTATGATTTTAAATTATTCATAAAGGTATGCTCGGATGGTTTTTTGCTTAACATTTGAAAGATACTTAAGGACTGGCAAAACAGCTTTTTCGATGTTTGTAATAAATTTATTGACAAAAGAGCTTTATTTGTAAAGAAAATTATTAGAAAAATGACAATAATCTGTACATATATTTTAAACAGCTTGTTAATAGTAACAGATGTTAAGAGGGAAGCGAGAATAAATTAACGAAAATAATAAACAACAGCTTAAAAATTAAAAAATGTAAACTAATATTTGCTTTAACACATTAATTGAAAATGAAGGTGAAGCTATGGATTTTGAGTTGGATAAAATTGACCGCCAGATTATAAAGTTATTAATGAAGGACAGTCGGATGCCTTATGCCGAAATGGCACGGCGCCTACACTTATCCAGGGTAGCAGTAAGAGAGCGAGTTAATAGCTTGTTAAAAAGAGGTGTTATAGAAGAATTTACAATAGTTGTTAATTCCCAGGCCTTTGGTTATTACTTGAATGTCTTTTTAGAAATACAAGTTAAACCCCATATGCTTCATGAAGTAGCTGAAAAGCTAGCTAAGGATGAAAAGGTGTTTGTAGTATATCAAATGACAGGAGCAACAACGTTACATGTTCATGCTTTTGTAGAAGGTACGGAACAATTAGACCAGTTTATGAAAGAAAGGGTATATTCTATTCCTGGCATTGTACAAGTCCACAGCCATATTCTTATTGCCAGATATAAATCGGATTTGCGTGTAAGATGAAGTTCACTTGCTGAGAAGAAAAATACTTTAGTATTAGCCTGGGAATTTTAATAGTCGAATTTACAAATTTAAATAATTAATTATATAAAATTGTTTTAAAACGGCCGTTTTAAATAGTTACACATCTTTAACAAATTAATAGCAAAAGGAGGAGATTGTATGTTCGGGTTTCCTTGGGACACATCCCTGTTTTTATGGATTATCCCCCTGGGTTTGGCCATTGCTCAATTGATTTATGTATTATTAAAGAATTAATGTGAAGAGGAGGAGTGGTTGTGAATATTGCGGGTATTCTCGTATTTGGAACTTTTCTTATATTAATGATTGTGGTGGGAATTTTAGCTGCTAAATATCAAAAATCAACAAGTGAATTTTGGGTAGGTAATAGAGGGTTTGGAACAGCAGTTTTATCCATTGCTATTGTAGCTTCCATTATGCACGGAGGAACGTTATTAGGCGGAACGGGAGTAATGGCAGCTCAAGGTCCAACAACTTTAAATAATTTGAGCTTTGCCTTAGGTTTTTTAGTTGTGCTGGCTTTTATGGCTGGGAAGTTAAGGCGTTTTGGCGGTTATACATTACCTGATCTTATGGGGAGTAGATTTGAAAGCCACAAATTTCAGGCTTTTAGCGCCGTGGTAGTACTAGTAGCGGCTGTAGCCTCCTTGATTGCCCAGACTAAAACTATGGGAATAGTAGTTTCTCAGTTGACAGGAGTACCTTTAAGTGTGGCTTTAACTATATCCACTATAATATTTGTTTTCTATACAACTGTAGGCGGTATGCGAGCAGCTATTTGGACGGACATCATTCAATGGGCCTTTATGATGATAGGAGTAATTGCCCTAGGTGCTTTCTTATGGAAGCCAATGGGGGGGATCAGTGGAATGGCTGTTAAAGTTGAAACCGTTGCTCCGGGATGGACGTCTTTAACAGGTATTGGTTGGGCTCCTATGGCCTTTATTTCCTGGCACGTAGTGTGGTTTATCGCTTATTTTACGAGGATCGAATTTATTACCAAGATGTATACAGCTAAAGACGAAAAGACAGCACGCAAGTCTGTGGCTGTAGCGTTGATCCTTTTATTACTTTTCATTAATGTCACTGTATTCTTTGCAGGTGCCGCAAGGGTTATGGTTTGGGATGCTGTAAAGAGTCCTGACCAAGCGTTGCCCTTCTTAGTTGATAAAGTAATGACACCATTTTGGGCTGCTGTAACTTTATCGGGAATTGCGGCTGCTGCAATGTCAACAGTTTCTTCCCTCCTACTGATGTCGGGGGCTTCCATCGCCCATGATTTGATCAGAAAATCTTATCACGAACCGCGGGGAATCGAAAAGTCTGAAGAATATTATTTAAGAATTTCCCAGATTACTGTTGCTTTGGTAGGTGTAGTTGCTTTAATCGGTGCTTTTTATACCCCACGTTAGTTCTTATTTTAGTGTCTTATGCTGTAGCTGTTACGGGGGCCTCCTTTGCTATGCCGATGTTACTGGGCTTAAGTTGGAAAAGGGTTACTTCTGCGGCTGCTTTTTCTTCGTCGGTTTTAGGATTCATCGGTTCTGTAATTTGGTCCTTTGCCTCTGAAATGCAATATTCCTGGGCTCAAGCTGTACATCCGATAATACCGGGGTTTTTACTTTCATTAATAGCAATAATGGTGATTACATTCTTTACCAAGCCTGTTTCCCAGGCTACCCTTAATAAATTCTTTAAAGCAGAAAACGATCAAGCAGAAATCAAGGGGAGTGTGAATTTAAATGAAGGAGTTTAAATTTTATGGCAGAGGAGGTCAAGGGATAGTTACTGCTTCCAAGATGATGGTTGCTGCCGTAGTAAAAGAAGAACGCTACGCTCAAGCTGTTCCCAGTTTTGGACAGGAACGAAAGGGTGCTCCAGTCTTTACTTTTGCTCGTGTAAGTAATAATCCTATTGATCTTAAATCCTTTGTCTATAAACCGAATGGAATTATTGTTTTTGATTTATTTGTACGAGAATTAGGGATTAACCTTAAAGAAGGACTTAAATCAGATGCTGTTTTAGTAGCCAATACTCCTCTTTCTCCAGAAGAAATGGAATTAACAGAAGATTTTATTAAAATAGGTTGTCTCGATGCCTTTGATATAACGGAAAATTTAATAGGGACCGTACCCCCTAATGCCGTGATGTTAGGAGCTATGTGCAGAACTATGGAGCTTTTCGAGCTAGCAACTATTTGTAATGTTATTCGTGAATTTATGCCGGGAAAAAGGGGTGAATTAAATGTTGAAGCCTGTAAATGCGGATACAATTCTGTCCAAGTATGGGAAAGATAAGTTAGGTCCCGTTGCATATCTTCCGGCCAATGCCAAGACCGGCACGTGGAGATTACATCGTCCTGTCCCGGATAATGCTAAGTGCAGCCGGTGCCATATTTGTGAAAAATATTGTCCTTGTGCGGTAATTGTTGTAGCAGAAGAAGGTTGTCACATTGATTATACCTATTGTAAAGGCTGTGGCATATGTGTAGAAGTTTGTCCTAAAAAGATTATCCAGATGATACCGGAAAATTCCCAGAAGGAGGTGCTATGAATGGCAAAACGTAAAGCTATGGATGGAAACGCTGCCGCTGCGGAAGGAGCTCGTTTAGCACGTGTACAAGTAGTTGCTGCTTATCCCATTACTCCTCAAACACCTATCGTGGAAAAACTTGCCTCATTTATTGATGAGCAGAAATTGGCTGCCCGTTACATTAATGTAGAATCAGAACATTCTGCCTTATGTGCAACTATCGGGGCATCTCTGGCGGGAACCAGAGCTTTTACAGCAACGGCCTCCGCCGGTTTGGCTTTAATGCATGAGATAACAGGAGTAGCTGCCGGATGTAGGTTACCTATAGTTATGCCTATTGTTAATCGTGCTTTACCAAGCCCCTGGAGTCTGTGGTGCGATCATTCAGATAGTATGGGAGAAAGAGATCAGGGGTGGCTACAAATATATACGGAAAATGCTCAGGAAGCTTTAGATTTCATAATCTTCAGTTATCGTTTAGCGGAAGATGAAAGGGTTCTGCTCCCGGTAAATGTATGTTTGGATGGTTTTTTCCTGTCTCATACCTCAGAAGCTGTAATAGTTCCTAGCCAAGAAGAAGTAGATAATTTTTTACCACCTTATGAACCTAAGAACTTAGTACTGGATCCCCTGGATCCCATGGCAGTTAATGTGTTGACTTCTCCGGCAATTTTTACGGAAATAAAACATCAGCATAAAGTAGCCATGGATAATAGCTTACAAGTGTTTAAGGAAGTAAGTCAGCAATTCCAAGAGAATTTTGGGCGCCAATATGGGTTATTTGAAACTTATGCTTGTAATGATGCGGAGATAATTATTGTTTCTATGGGTACCATGTCCGGTACGGTCCGCCATCTGGTTAAAAAAATGAGAAAAGAGGGGCAAAAGGTTGGTGCTCTGAAGCTTACGATGTTTAGACCTTTCCCCGGCAGGGAATTAGCTGAAATCTTAGGTAAAGCCCAAGGGGTTGCAGTGATAGATAGAAGTGCAGGCTTGGGTTCATTAGGGCCTTTAGCTAATGAAGTGAGATCTTCTCTCTATGATACTGCAAATAGCAATCAGGGGCCTGTGGTGTGTAATTATGTTGCCGGCTTAGGGGGACGTGATGTTACTGAGGACACAATCGCTTTAATTATTAAGGAAACAGTTCAAGCTGTAGAGGGGAATTTAAAGAAAAGTTATGAGTCTAGGTGGATAGATCTCCTGGAGGAGGCAGAGAGTATATGAATATTATGCAAAACCAGACAAGAGGAAAACATCTATTTCATGGTTTAACAAGTTGTGAAGGTTGCGCCATGGAACTTGTGGCTAGAACAGTTTTAGATATTTTGGGTACTAATACTGTGGTGTTAACACCTCCCAGCTGTTCCGCCATATTAACGGGTTTTAGTAGAGAAACAGGCTGGCACGTACCATCCTTCATGGCAAACCTGGAAGCAGTAGCTTCCTACGCTTCAGGTCTGCGTACGGGCTTAGAAGTTTTAGGTAAGGATAAGGTGAATGTTGTTGGATATGCGGGAGATGGCGGGACAGTAGATATCGGATTACAGGCCCTGTCCGGAGCTATAGAGAGGGGACATCGTATCATTTATATCTGCTATGACAATGAAGCTTATATGAATACAGGGATTCAAAGAAGCGGTGCTACTTCCCTGGGAGCTTGGACTACTACTACTCCTGGAGGTAAGCCTACCCAACGTAAAGATGTGCCTCAGATGTTACTAGCTCAAGGAATTCCTTATTTAGCTACAGCTTCTACTGCCTATATTGATGATTTGGCAAAGAAGGTGGAAAAGGCTAAGAATACAGATGGTCCCAGCTATATTCATGTTCATGCTCCCTGTGCAACAGGCTGGAGATTTCCAGCCCATAAAACTATTGATATAGCACGGATGGCTGTACAAACAGGGCTATGGGTACTTTATGAAGCTGTAGACGGTAGATTAAAGATTACTAAGGAAATTAAGAACTTTAAGCCTGTGGAGGACTATGTAAAAATGCAAAAACGTTTCCAAAAGGCCACTCCAGAGATGATTATGGAACTACAGCGTTTTGCCACGGAAGGTTATGAAAAATTGGCTGAAAGGGTGGAAAATGTCTAATGAAAACAGGATTAGATTATTTCTTTTATGCAGACAGTGTCGCTATTGTTGGAGCAACAGATAACCCTGGAAAAGCAGGTAACCAAATTGTTAAGAATTTAGTCGAAGGTGGCTATCAAGGACAGATATACCCTGTTCATCCTACGAATAAAGAAATATGTGGTTTAACTTGTTATCCTGATTTGTTAAGTATAGCGGGATCTATAGAATTAATAGTTATTGTGATTTCAGACTTTGGCGTTCCAGAAGTAATGCGCCAGGCTGCTAAACGTGGTGATATAAAAGGGGCAGTTATTATTGCTGCTGGGTTTAGTGAAACTAAAATTCCGGAAAGAATCGCTTTAGAAGAGGAAGTGCTAGCTCTAGCTAGAGAAGCGGGCATAAGAGTATTTGGGCCTAACTGTGTGGGTGTTATCAATACAAAAAATAATGTTGATACTACTTTTGTATCTCATATCAATAAGGAATTTCGGGAATTCAGCTTTATTTCCCAAAGTGGAGCAACAGGTGCTTCTATAATTAAATTTGCCAGTGATCAACCTGTACCTTTTGGCTTTAATAAATGGGCCCATGTCGGAAACATGAGTGATGTGGATATTTTAGAAATTCTAGCTTATTACGAAAAGGATCCTGATACTAAAGCTATAGGCATGTATATGGAAGGGGTGGAGAATGCTACAGAATTTCTTCAGGTTGCCAAACGGGTAACAAAAAATAAACCATTATTAATCTTAAAAGTTGGCAGAAGCGAAATGGGTTCACAGGCAGCGGCTTCCCATACAGGATCTTTAGCGGGTGCGGATAGAATTTATGAAGGTGCTTTTAAGCAAGTTGGAATTAATAGAGTAAGTACCATTGATGAACTTTTGGATGCGGCGAAAGCTTTCTCAATGCAACCCATTCCTAAAGGTAAAAAAATCTGTGTTTTAACGGAAGCGGGAGGCCCGGGAATTATATGTATGGATGAATTGGGTTTATCAGAGAATGTGGAAATGGCAGAATTATCGGAGGGGTGTGTAAAAAAACTCCAAGAAATATTACCTCCCATGGCTATTGTTAACAGACCACAGGGCTATATAGATATGAGTGCTGCGGCCCTAGAAAAAGCCCACGCTGAAGCTTTGGAGTTAGTATTAGCAGAGGAAGGGGTAGATGGAGTTATCTTGATTAGTGTTCCGCCTACTTTTTTAGATTCAACTAAATTAGCAAAGGAAGTTGTAAAAGTAACAGCAAAACATAATAAGCCGGTTTTAACTTGCTTGATGGCAGGAGATTGGGTGAAAGATGCTCGAGTATTGTTAGAAACCAAGGCCATGCCTACCTTCGACCTGCCCCAAAGGGCGGCAAGAGCTATGATTAATTTGGTTAAACGGAATGATTTTTTACAGAAGCTAGAGAAGGAGGGTAAGTAATATGGCACATCCCCTGATACAAAAGGCCCAGCAAGAGAGGAGAAGCTTGTTAGAACATGAGGCTATAGAATTATTAAAGGCTCATGATTTGCCGGTATCACCTGCCTTATTGGCTTCTTCGTCAGATGATGCAGTAAAAAAGGCTAAAGAAATAGGTTATCCTGTGGTTTTAAAAATAGTATCACCCCAGATTATTCATAAATCTGATGTGGGAGGAGTAAAAGTAAATTTAAAAAGTGCTGAGGAAGTAGACGTAGCTTACAGGGAAATTATCGATAATGCTTTAGTACATGATAGTGATGCAGAAATAAAAGGGGTTTTAGTAACTCCCATGGCTCAAGCAGGGACAGAGGTCATTATAGGTATGATTAGGGATCCCCAGTTTGGACCTTGTGTGATGTTTGGTTTGGGGGGCATCTTTGTAGAGGTGTTTAAGGATGTTACATTTCGTGTAGCACCAATTTCCCCAGATGATGCTAGAGAAATGATAGAAGAAACTAAAAGTTATACCGTCTTAAAAGGAGTTAGAGGCGAGAAACCTAAAGATGTGGAGGCTTTAGTAAATATTATTACTAAGGTATCTCAATTAGCGATACAGGAGCCCGATATTAAGGAAATAGATTTAAATCCTGTGTTGGTTTATGAAAAAGGAGTAGCTTTAGTAGATGCACGGGTCTTATTATAAAGAATAGATTTAAGGCTGTTGGCTATAAGCCAACAGCCTTATGTTTCTTATTTATGAATTGAAAAACAAAAAGAGAAGTCGGTCGACTTCTCTTTTTGTTTCCTCTTGTGGCATATTATTTTTTAACCTTGTACGTTAGCACAACGTCTTACCTTACGTTTTTGTATTAAATAAGCAGATATTAGAACAGCTGCTCCGATTATATCGCTTTCGAAACCGGGTATTACCATAAATACACCACCGACAAAAAATAGAATACGTTCTATTGCTGACTGCTCTGTTAACAAGAAACCTGCTACACCGGACCCAACGCCTACAATGCCAATTAATGAAGTAATGGCTATTAATACTATATCAACAGCATGAACATCAATTAGCAGCATTTGGGGATTAAAGGCGAAGATGTAAGGGACAAGGAAAGCGGCTATTGCCAACTTAAAGGCATTTATTCCCGCCTTCAACGGATTAGCTTTAGCTATACCAGACCCGGCGAAGGCTGCCAGTGCTACGGGAGGTGTAACGTCGGCAATAATCCCGAAGTAAAAAGCGAACATGTGAGCCGCTAGAATAGGGACATCCATTAGAATTAACGCAGGTGCAGCAATTGTTGAAGTGATAACATAGTTAGCTGTTGTGGGTACACCCATACCCAGAATAATAGAAGTTAACATCGTGAAAAAAAGTGTAAAAATTAATTTTCCACCGGCCAGATCCACCAGTGCGTGTCCCATCTTCAACCCTAAACCGGTTTGTGTTACTACACCTATTACGATACCGGCACAGGCTGTTGCAGCCAATACTCCCAGGGCGTTTCGTGCACCTTGCTCCAATCCTGCAATTATTTCTTTAATCCCTATTCGGGTGTTTGCTTTTAGCATGGAGCAAATAATTGAGAGTAAGATGGCATATAGAGCTGCTTTCATTGGAGTTTTTCCTGTTACTAGTAAGTAGATTATCGCCAGTAGGGGAAGAAAAAGATGGCCTCTATCTAGGATTATATTCTTTAACTTAGGTAATTCATCGCGGTTTAGGCCTCTTAAGCCTAAACGTTTTGCTTCCAGATGTACCCCGGTCCATACTCCAAAATAATAGAGAACTGATGGGATCAGGGCTGCTGCAATGATATGGACATAATTTATTCCGGTAAATTCAGCCATAAGGAAGGCCGCTGCTCCCATAATTGGTGGCATTAACTGCCCTCCTGTTGAGGCAGTTGCTTCAACAGCTGCAGCAAATTCCGGTTTGTATCCCAGACTCTTCATCATCGGTATGGTAAAACTACCTGTTCCCACTACATTGGCAACAGAACTACCGGAAACGGTGCCCATTAACCCACTAGATAGTACTGCTACTTTAGCTGGCCCACCGGAAGCCCAGCCAGCAATGGCATTGGCAAGGTCAATAAAAAACTGGCCCATTCCCGTTTTTTCCAGATACGCACCGAACAAAATGAATAAAAAGATGAAGGTAGAACTAACCCCGATGGGAATGCCGAAGATACCTTCTGTTGTGAAAAAGGTATGCTGTACAAAGGAAGTCAGTTGAACTCCGCGATGTCCCAAAGGACCGGGAATATAGCGACCGAATAATGCATAAGCAATAAATATACTAGCTACAGTAATCATCGGAATACCAACAACTCTGCGTGTTGCTTCAATAACTAGTAGTACTGCTATCAAACCCACAATAAAATCTAGGGTAGTAACGGAGCCAGCTCTCAACACTAACTCCTGATAATTAATCACAATATACATTGGTGTTGCAGCACCTAAGATTGCCAAAAATAGGTCAAAAGGATGTAATTTTTTACGTGACCAACTTTTGCGTGTTGGGTACAGTAAGAAAATCAGGCAAAAACCGAAAGAAACGTGAATGGAACGCTGAATCATGGCGTCCAGTACCCCAAATATTGCAGTATACAACTGGAAAATTGAGAAGGTAATGGCAATTGCTGAAATAATCTTAGCACTAACGCCGCTAAGTATACGGAAATCTGACTCTTTATCATACTTTCTTAATATTTCATCATTTTCTTTTGCGGATATTTCCAAGTTTTTATCTTTCATTTTTAACCTCCTTTTCTTTATATATTTTTGATACTTAAAACCGTTGCACCCCACACTAGTTATGATTTTTATAAATCAGGGTGCGAAAATCCAGGACCTGAACAAACATTGTTTGTGGGAAAAATCCTTCTCTCGTCAGCAGTTATTATAATTCTGTCTTCGGGTTCTGCTAAATTCAATAAGGGATAGCTACATCCATCGATAATGATGGCATGTTTGGGTATAGGGGATACTTGCAACTGTAGGGAGGTACACTTTCTATTTAGACCTGTTATTCTAAATTGTCCATCTGCATTTTCAAAAATCCCCTCTTCTTGGGTATAAGGCATCCCTACCCCTAAGGAGTAAAAACGAGTCTCTTTTAACACCATTTGACCGGAACTAATAGTGTATATTTCATAAACCGGTGTAAGATGGATTGAATGAATAAATTTAAGAGTAAAAGTTCCTTCTTTCACGGGAATAACTGTTTCTTTTGCGGTGTCTATATCTTTAATAATCAGAACCTGTACTTGCTCTGTCTGTGAATAGATTACTGTACTTACCACTATTAACAATAATACAAAAATAAGTAAAATTCTCTTTTTCATAAAATCTGAGCATTGGATTTGCTCCAATGCTCAGCCTCCTTTTATGATTTTTTTGGGCGATACTTACTCGTTAAAGGCACGTTCTGCACCAGGATGTAATGGAACAGACATACCTTCGTTACCAGTTTCTTTAGTGATCATATTACCAACTTTATGGGCAGCTGTAATCTGGTCTTGGTTATCATACATAGTTTTAACCATTTGATAAGCCAATTCTTCATCCAGTTCAGAACTAACTGCTAGCATAGCTTTAACTGCTACGGCTTTACTATCTTTATCTAAATTGTTATATGTTCCAGCTGGAATAACAATTTTTGTGTAGAAAGGATATTGTTCAATCAGTTTATCAGCCATTTCGTCATCAACTTCAACTAAAATTATATCGTGTTGGGCCGCTATGTCTTGCACAGCTGCTGTTGGGAAACCTGCCGTTACGAAAGCGGCATCCACATTACCATCTTTCAAGTTGCTGGCTGCTTCAGCAAAGGAGAGATTATGTACATCAATATCATCAAAAGTTACCCCTGCAGCTTCCATTATCTGCTTAGCATTGGCAGCTGTACCGCTTCCGGCGGCACCTACTGCAACTCTCTTACCCTTCAAATCAGCAACAGTGTTGATTCCACTATCAGCTTTGGCAATAATTTGAATTGTTTCCGGATACAGAGTAACTAATCCTCTAATGTCTTCAAACTTATTACCTTCAAACATCTCGGTGCCATTGTAAGCATAATAAGCAATATCATTCTGAACAAAGATAACTTCTACTTCACCGTTTCTCATCATAGTAACGTTAGCAGTAGAAGCACCTGTACTTTGGGGAGTTGAATTTACATTTTCAATGTTTTTGTTCCAGATATCAGTAAATACTCCTCCCAGAGGGTAATAGGTGCCTGCTGTGCCGCCTGTAGCAAGGTTAACATACGTTGGTTCCTGTGCAGCTCCCTCATCGGATCCACCACCACATCCCCCAATGACAAACGCACACATCAAAATGAGACACATTGATAATGCCAGTACCTTCTTGTTCATGAATCTACCTCCCAAAGATTTTTTTTGCTTCAATAATACATATTCGAGCCAAGTTAATATTTTCCTTTTTATTTTACATATAATTTTATAAATTCTAAACAATGATATATTTTACTATATTGATAATATTTGCAATAATCAAAGACCGGGATTATGCAAAAACCTGGTATTAGCTAAATTTGATAAAATCAGACTGAGAGATAATCTTAGGATATTGTTGCTGGAATCCTTTTATATAGTAAAGGGTCTTCTTATTTAGGTAAAATATTCAAAATATAATGGTTGATCTTATGGTAGAATATAGTGGTGGATCAATATATTTCCACATTATGGGGGAGTAGGAGGAGTAGTGACTTGATACAAAAGGTAATAATTAAGGTCTCATGTTTGAGAGCTGGTCAAGTCCAGAGTTATGGAGGTTTAGAGATTCATAGCTGGTTTTTCCAATGGATTAGTACTATAGAACCAAGGATCAGTGAAAAATTACATAACTTGGAGAACAAACCTTTTAGTATGGGTTCTTTACAAGGAGGTATTAAAAAGCGGGGAGAAACTAATATTGAGGAAGGAGCGGACTGCTCCTTTACTGTTTCAGGATTAAATGAAAATATGTGTGTGCTATTAAGGATGATAGAAGAAAACTTGGTAGATAATATAATACAATTGGGAACAGCAGAATTTCGGGTGAAAAAGGTCTTACCCATAATGGGCCCAGATGGCCTTTCCTATCAGGACATTTTAGATAATGCCTGGGATACGGAAAGTTTTACCCTAGAATTTTGGTCACCCACTAGCTTTCATCATCAGGGTAAACAAGTTTTATTCCCATATCCTGAGTTAGTATTACAAAGTTTGAAAAGAAAATGGGACTCTTTTAGCAATGTGGCTTTACCTGAAATAGACTACTCCAATGTACAAGTAAGTAGCTACAATTTGGAGACACGGCTTGTTGATTTTCAAAAGTATAAAATAACCGGTTTTATCGGCAGGTGTACGTTTGTTTTGGATAAAGGATTTACTGAATCCAATAAAAGAGTAATTAATGCCTTGGGTTATTATGCCTCTATTGCCGGAGTAGGATATAAAACATATATGGCTTTGGGTAATTGCAGGTATTATGTTTAGAACATAAGTGATGAAGGCGAAATTAATAATTAAATAATAGTTTATTATTTAGTAAAAAGTGGCAACATAAAAGGCCACTTTTTTGTTATTTCTTAATAGTTCTATCTTACTATAATAGATTTAAATATATGATATACTTAATTCGATATCCTCCTGCTTTTTATCTTAACCCTTTAGCTATTCTGGGAGTTACTTACAAGATCTTCTTTCGGAGGTGTTATATGGGGCGTAAGGAAAAAGTATATAATGCATTAAAAGAACTTTGTGCCAATATTACATTAGAACATTTAAATAAAGGGTTTAGTGGTTTTGCTGCTATGGATATAGGGGAGAAAATAAGAGTAAGTAGGAGTAATGTTAGTAAGGAATTAAATCGGTTGTTGGAAGAAAAGAAGGTAATTAAACTTAAGGGTAGACCTGTATATTATCTGGATAAAACAAAAATTGAGAATATTCTTGCAAGAACTATAGAGGAAGGTTCTCTAGAATTAAATTCTATTAATGAATTATTAAAACCAGAAACAGAAACAACAACAACAACAAGTAATAAACTAGAAGATACTTTTTATAGTCTAATAGGTTCCCAGGGCAGTCTAGAAGTAGCTATAAAACAAGCTAAGGCTGCAGTTCTTTATCCTCCTCGTGGATTGCATACTTTAATTATAGGACCTACCGGTGTAGGGAAAACAATGTTTGCTGAGAAAATGTATCAATATGCGTTACAAACCGGTACCATTTCTGCAAATGCTCAACTTGTTATCTTCAACTGTGCCGAATATGCAGATAACCCGCAATTGTTATTATCTTATTTATTTGGTTATGTAAAAGGAGCTTTTACAGGTGCTGTAAAAGATAAAAAAGGCATTATAGAAAAAGCCAAAGAGGGAATTCTTTTATTAGATGAGATTCATCGACTTTCCCCTGAAGGTCAAGAAATGTTATTTTTACTTATGGATAAAAATATTTACAGAAGATTAGGAGAAACAGAGGAAATAAGAGAGGCTAATGTTCTCTTGATTGGTGCTACTACAGAAGATATTAATTCCACGCTTCTGAAAACATTTTTGCGAAGAATACCGATGATAATTAAAATACCTCAACTAAGAGAAAGGTCTCTCCAGGAAAGATTGCAATTAATTAAGGAATTCTTCAGAGGTGAAGTAAAAAATGTAAAAGTACCTATAAGAGTTTATAAAGATGTAATGAAAGCTTTCCTTTTGTATGATTGTCAGGGGAATATTGGGCAACTAAAAGCAGACATCCAATTAACTTGTGCTCGAGGATTCTTAGAATATAAAAAAGGTAATAAGAAAATTGTAGAGATTGATACTCCTTTATTAACTGAGTATGTTTATAAAGGTCTTTTCAATTATAAAAAATATAGAGATGAAATATTGAATTTACCCGATGTTAATAAGCAAAAATACTATGAATTTACTGAAGCTCAAAAAGAAGAACAATTGATAAGCATTGTAGATGACTATAACATCTCAGAGAGGCTTTATCAGGAAATCAGTGAGGAATATCTTGTTTATTCCCAATTAGGTTATTCCCAGGTTAAAATCAGTGAAATTCTTAATAAGTATATAGAAAAATATCTGGAAAAATTATTAAAAAAATGTATTTCTAAAAAAGAAATGCCCGATAAAGAAGAATTGTTTAAGATTGTAAGTCCCAGGGTGTATTTTTCCGTAGAAACAGCTTTAAAGGTTGCGGAACGAAAACTTAAAAAGAAATTTAGCAAAAAAATTTATATAGCCTTTTCCCTACATGTTAGTGCCTTAATGGAACGACTAATTAATAATAGAAGTGTAACAGATATTGATATTAATAAGATTGCCTTAAATAATCCTCGAGAATTTGCTGTAGCAAAACTAATCAGACAAATACTTGAAAAAGATTTAGAAATCGCTATACCCCAAGAGGAATTAAGCTTTATCGCTATGTTTTTATATGCTGTTGATACGGAAGAACGCTGTAAACATAACAAAATCGGAATTATCGTTTTAGCCCATGGAGAGCGTACTGCTTCAAGTATTGCTGATGTAGTTAATAATTTACTAGGGACAAAAGACTGTAAGGCTATCGATATGCCCTTAGAGGTAAAGGTTGAAAATATTTTAGAGATAACTATAGAGGAAGTAAAAGAGCTGGATCAAGGTAAAGGTGTCTTACTATTGGTAGATATGGGGTCTTTGGTAGCCTTTGGTGAAATTATTACTAAGAAAACAAAAGTAAAGACCATGTCTTTAGGCATGGTCTCAACACCCATAGTCCTGGAAGCTGTCAGAAAATGTTTATTACCTGAAATGACTTTAGAACAACTGGTACAAGATTTACAGGGGGCTAATCCTTATCTAGGTAGGTTGGCAACAAATAGAGTTAAGAAACAAGTATCCATAAGTAAACCTAAAACAATTATTACTACTTGCTTAACAGGAGAAGGTTCTGCCCTTAAATTGGCAGAATTGTTAAGGAAAGCTTTGCCTGATCTAAATGAATATGGTGTTAGATTAGAACCTGTAAATGAGAAAAGTTTTCTTGATGCTAATATAAATATTAAAGGTGATATATTAGCAGTTGTGGGAAGCGTGGACTTAAATATTCCCCAGGTACCCTATATATCTGTCGATGAAGTAATTATAGGAGAGGGTATTAAAAGAATCGAAAATTTAATTTATGGAGAAAAATACCATGGTACAAATAACTCTAAAGACCAAGGTACATTACTAGATTTGCTTAAAGATGCCCTCATCTTCTTAAACCCTGATAAAGCATATAATACAGTTAATAAGTCTTTTCACTATATCAATAACAAGATAAAAGTAGAGAACTATCGAGGAAAGGAAATCAGGTTCATCTTACATTGCTGTTGTATGGTGGAAAGATTAATACAAGGAGAAGAATTACCTTATGAGCAAATAACAGAGGTGATTAAGGGAAATATTGAAATGTATAAAATCATAAAAGAATCTTTAGAAATAGTGGAAGAAACTTTTGGTATAGAAATACCTGACACAGAAATAGGTTATATAATAGATCTATTTGACACACTATGACACACAAAACTTTTTAAATAAAATTTAGAAAAAATATTTATTTTTGATTATTGAGAAAAGGAAGCTTGTTAAAGGAAGCGCTTCCTTTTTTTAATTGTCGAGAAAAATAACACACAGGTTGGCACGTTAATTGCGATGTATAAAAGAGAAACAAATCAGTTGATAGCGATTTAAGGGATGGAAAGGAGAATATTATGGTTGGGATAATATTAGTTACTCATGGCAAGTTTTCTCAAGAAATTCTTAAAAGTGCAGAACTTATCCTAGGGAAACAAGAAAATGTAGTTACACTGGGTCTTAATCATGGTGATAGTATAGAGCAACTAAAAGATGATGTGCGTAAAGCAATAGATAAATTGGAAAAAGGAGCAGGAGTTTTAGTATTGACTGATTTGTTTGGCGGAAGCCCTACAAATGTAACGGCTGCTAGTATGAAAGAAAAAAATTTCGAGTGTCTAACTGGATTAAATATGCCCATGCTTATTGAAGCTTTTTCCAGCAGATCAACTTGTTCATTAGAAGAATTAACAAAAAAATGTAGAGAAGCAGGGATTTTTGGTATAAAAAACTTAAGCAAAGAACTGCATTTGTAGAAGAGAGGAGGTGGAAGCATGGCAAAAATAGTGTTAACAAGAATTGATGATAGGCTTATTCATGGACAGGTAATGACAGCGTGGCTCAATTATACGGGAGCCAACAGAATAGTTATTGTTGATGACATAGTAGCCAAAGATGAATTTATTATTTCAATTTTAAAAATGGCGGTTCCTGCGGGCATAAAGGTAAATATTTATGATATTACTAAAGCAGTTACTAAATTCCAAGAAGAGAAAGAAACTAATGACAAAATAATAATACTTGTTAAGACTCCTCAGACTGTCTATTCCCTATTAGAAAAAGGTTTAGAGATTAAGAACCTCAATGTAGGTGGAATGGGTGCACAACCCGGAAGAAAAAAATTATATCGGAATATTTCTGCTTCAGATGAAGAAAAAGAAATTTTCAAAAAACTAATAGCAAAAGGTATTGAGACTACAATAAGAATTATTCCAGATAACAAAGAAGTGAAGGTAGATAAATTATTATAAAAAAGAAAGGGGGATTTTTTATGGAGATAAAACTGTGGCAAGCTTTTTTAGTTGGTGTCATTTACTATTTAGGGACAGTAGGTACCCCTTGGCTTACTTTACTGGGAAGTATAAGTGTTTTATATAAACCTTTAGTGGCAGGAACATTAGTAGGTGTAGTTTTGGGAGACCCAGTCACCGGTTGTATTATAGGTGCTAGCATAAACCTTCCATACATAGCTTTTATATCTGCCGGAGGTACAGTACCGGTTGATCCGGGATTAGCAGGTTCGCTGGGAACGGCTTTAGCTTTAGCAGCGGGTGTGGAACCTTCTGTAGCTGTTACCTTAGCCATACCTTTAGGACTTTTAGGTACATTAATATGGGTTGCTCATATGACTGTGGATGTCTTTTTCGTTCATATGGCTGATAAAGCCGCAGAAGAAGGAGATTTAGACCGAATTTGTTTCTTACACATCGTTCCTCCGCAAATAGTTATGTTTCTTATTACAGTCATTCCCGTTACATTGGGCTCTTACTATGGTGTTGACCTTGTTAAATCAGTAGTAGATATCTTAGCAGGAAAGCCTTTACATATTTTATCTGTTATAGGTGGAATCTTACCTGCTTTAGGTATTGCTATGAACTTACGGGCTATTGGTAGAGCAGGAACAATACCTTTTTTCATTTTTGGCTTCTTATTAGCTGTTTATATGAAGTTAGATGTTATTACAATTGCTATTTTTGCTGCCATAATTGCCTATTTTTATACTAAATTGACCCAAGAGAAGGGAGTTGTAGCTGCTGATGAATAATGACCAAGTAAAAAATAAACTGAGCAAAAAAGATGTAGTAAGAGCATTCTGGCGCTGGACTTTTTTCTCACATGCTAACTATAACTATGAGAGGCTTGAAGCTACTGGAGTAGTTCAGTCAATGGCTCCTATTTTTAAAAAGTTGTATGGAGATAATCAGGAAGAATTTAAAGCTGCCATCAAAAGACATATGCTGTTTTATAATACTGAACCTCACTTTGGCGGTGTTATCAATGGTATGGTCATTGCTATGGAAGAAGAAAGGGCTAATGGGGCGCCTATTACTGATGAGGCTATAAATAGTGTTAAGACAGGTTTGATGGGACCCTTTGCTGGTATTGGAGATACTTTGTGGCAAGGAACGTTAACGCCTATATTGTTAGCTTTTGGTATCAGTTTAGGTATCCAAGGAAACTTGATGGGGCCAGTACTGTATACAGCCTTAATGTACGGAATCATGTTACCTTTAGCATATTTTATGTGGATGAAAGGTTATGAAGTAGGCCATAAAGGAATCCAGAAAATACTGGGTGGCAATATCCTTAAAAGTGTTATTACGGGAGCCTCCGCTATGGGTGCTATGGTTTTAGGTGCACTTACGGCAAATTTCGTTAAATTAGATAGTCCTCTAGTAATTACAATAGGTAAGGCATCGATAAACCTGCAGACTGATATACTTGATAAACTGCTTTTAAATTTATTACCTTTAGCTGTTACCTTAGGTACTTTATATTTATTGAAGACAAAACAGAAAAAAGCTACAGCTGTATTAGTATTTCTTATGGCTTTAGGTGCTTTGGGAGGATTTATAGGACTATTTTAATAATAAGAGGGGGAGGAACAGAAAATGAAAAGAAGATGGCATAATATTTTCAAATCAGATAATCGTGCCTTGGTGTTAGCTATGGACCATGGTATGTTTATGAATGTTGCGCAACAAGGGCTTAAAGATCCCAGAAAAGTAGTAAACAAAGCAGTTAGTGGAGGAATAGATGCAATCTTAACCACATTCGGCACCGCTCAGCACTGTCAAAAAGAAATAGGAAATACAGGTTTGATTCTTAGAGTCGATGGTGGTACAAGCCAAATACATCCTAGTGGAAACGGCATGGATGAAGTTGTGAAGACATTTAATGTAGAAGATGCAATAAGAGTTGGAGCAGATGGAGTTATGTGTATGGGATTCGTGGGAACAGAATATGAAAAGACAGAACATTTAGCATATTTTGCATCCGAATGTAACAAATGGGGGTTAGTTTTTGCAGCTGAAATGATTCCGGGTGGGTTTAAATATCCGGACAAGACTACTTTAGAAAATATAGCATTAGCCAATAGAATCGGTGCAGAGTACGGTGCTGACTTTGTTAAATCACCATTTGTAGGAGATGCAACAACATTTAAAGAGGTTATAGAAAGTTGTTATAAGCCAATCCTTGTATTAGGTGGGGGTAAAGTTAGAGATGATAGAGGTTTATTATCAATGGTAAAAAAAGCTATGCAAGCTGGAGCAAAAGGGGCTATAATTGGCAGAAGTATTTGGAGACATGAAAAAGTGGACAAAATTTGTGCAGCTCTAGCAAAAATTATTCATGAAGATGCTGATATAGAAACGGCTTTGAAAGAATTAGAATAGTGTCACATTGCTGCTTAAGAGGAGGAGTAACATGTCTGAAAAAATAAAAGCAGGTGTATTTACTGATGTCGGTAATATAGAAATACTAGAATTAGAAAAGCCTAAACCAAGGGGCAATGAGATATTAGTAAAAATAAAAACCTGTGCTATTTGTACTTGGGAACAAAGAGTATTTCAAGGTATAAACAAAGTAAAGTTTCCTTTCATTGGTGGTCATGAAACTGTGGGAGTAATAGAAGAATTGGGTGAGGACCTAAAGGATAGTAAATGGAAGGTAGGGGATAAAGTTGCACTAGGATTAATGCTAGCTTGTGGAGATTGTTATTATTGCAGAAAAGGCCAACACGGGAGTTGCGAGACCTTTAATCATGAAAATAAATTAAGAGGTTTTCCCTTCAGAGGTATGGGAGGGTTTTGTCAATATCAGCTAGTTGTGCCAGAGAATTTGTTTAAATTAAAGGAAGATCTACCCTGTGAAGTAGGAGCTTTTGCTGAACCCCTTTCTTGTGTAATTCATAGTATTGAAATGGCTAATATTGAAATAGGTAATGATGTAGCCATAATAGGGGCGGGAATGATGGGACTTCTTCATATTATATTAGCAAAAAGGCAAGGGGCTAGGGTATTGGTCTTTGAACCTAATGAAGAAAGGTTAAAGCTAGCTAAAAAATTAGGTGCAGATGCAGTAATAAATCCCAGTATAGATAATCCTGTTTCTAAAATTAAAGCATTGACTGAGGGTAGAGGTGCAGATGTAATCTTTAATACTACAGCTATTAGTAAAATTGCTGAACAAACAACAGAAATGGTCGCAAAATTAGGAAAAATCATTTTTTATAGTTCCTATCATCCTGATATTCCTATCAGTATAAGTCCTAACTGGCTACACAAAGAGTTAGTTAGCTTAATAGGAACTGCCAATTCTAATATGAAGGATTTTGAAAAATCATGTAAATTATTATCTGATAGAATTATAGATCCTTCTCCCTTTATAAGCGATGTAGTGCCTTTTGAAGATATTGAAAAAGCTTTGAGAAGGTCTATTGAGCCTGGAACATTTAGAGTTATAATCAAGTTTTAATCAATGAAAAAAAGGGAGTGTTGCAAAACTACTTTTAAAGTAGTTAGCAGCCCTCCTTTTTTCTATATAAAATAAATAAAACACCAGAGTATTTAAGAAAAAACTTTTGGTGTTTTTTGATTGCTGATTTTAGGCATAGTTTAATAA
>JAHDSB010000126.1 GCA_018433015.1 Clostridia bacterium
AAAGGGCTGGTAGGAGAAAAAAGCTCTCTCAAGATGTTGCCTTCGTATTTTACTAACCCTTCAGGACAGGAAAAAGGTATTTTTCTGTCCTTAGATTTAGGCGGCACTAATGGGCGTGTGTATTTGCTGGAGTTATTAGGGGCAGGAGATTTTAAGATCAGAGAAGCCCTGGCTTTTCCCTTGAAAGGTTACGACCAAAAGAGTGCAGGGTTTTATGACTTCACAGCACCTTCTGCCACAGGTGAAGATATGTTTGACTTCATTGTTGGCAAGTTAAAAGAAATAATCCGTCAAGACATAGTTTATTCATTAGGATTAACTTTTTCTTATCCTTGTAATCAAGGAGGCCCAGACCACGCCGTATTGCTAAGCTGGACTAAAGAAATTAAAACTGCCGGAGTAGTTGGTAGGAATGTGGGCCAAATATTAACGGCAGCATTACGCAAGCAGCAAGTAAATAACGTAACTCTGCAAGCCATAATAAATGATACCGTGGCAGTTCAGTTGGCAGGGGCTTATGGACAGCCGGATTGTCGAATTGGTTCCATTATTGGAACGGGTCATAATTCCTGTTACCTTGAAACAACCGGTAATTATTTAGCTAAGCCGGCAATTGTAAATATAGAAGCAGGTAACTTTGATAAGTTACCTTTTACTATGTATGACCAAGAACTTGATATGCATTCCAACCAACCGGGGGTCCAGCTTATGGAAAAGATGGTATCCGGTAAATATCTGGGGGAATTGGTACGCCTAATTGTTCTAAGATTCTCCGAAGAAGGGTTACTTTTTAAAAGCTTTTTTTCTCAACTTTCAACTCCCGGTATCTTTTCCACCCAAGACATTAGTAAAGTTCTTGGTGACAATACTAAGGAATTACAGACAATTAATAAGTTGCTAATACAACAAATGGGGATTACCACCAGTGCTTATGAAGAACGCTTAGGAGTATATAAAATTTGTCATGCAGTGCAAAAGCGTGCTGCCTCCTTAGTTGCAGCATCATACTTGGGTATTTTGGACCGGATAGACTGCTCATATGGGTCCCATGTTATAGCTGTGGATGGTTCCCTATATAATAAAATGCCAGGATATGCAAAATACCTTAATGAAGCACTAGGGGAGGATATAAAAGGGAATATAGGCACTGTAACAGTTAAAGCTGTGCAAGAGGGATCAGCTCTAGGAGCTGCCTTAGCAGCTGCTAGACCTAAGTATTAAGACTATTGCTTATGTAAGAGGAAAGATGAGTGGTGGGAAATATGAATGATAAATTTGAAACTGCCAAGTATTATGCTTTTCATGAATTATCAAAAAGAATTGCGGAAGCAATCGAAGCTGTTTTAGAAATAGATGTTACTATCATGAATAAAGATTTGATACGTATCGCGGGGACCGGTAGATATAGACAAGGCATTGGCGAAAAAATCGAGCGCAAAACAGCCTTCGAGTACTGCTTGCTTACAGGTGAAGCCCAAATTATTATCAAAGGAAATGGTGATCATCCCATTTGCTTAGAGTGTCCTCGACGTTCCACATGTACAGAAAAAGCAGAGATCTGTGTGCCCATCCTATTTAAAAAGGACTCCGTAGGTGTTATTGGCATTATAGCCTTTGAAAGTAAGCAAAAAGAAAAAATAGTCACTAATAAGCAAATATATTTAAATTTCGTACAAAAAATGGCATCCTTATTAGAAGCCAAGTATTCAGAAATTGGAATGCAAATTGAAAATAAAGTATTATCAGGCCGACTTAATGCTATCCTGAACACCATTAACGAAGGATTAATAGTCTTTACGGCTGAGGGTCAGGTCCTCTATAAAAATCATGCTTTGGGCAAATTGTTTGCTGAAATGGGAATCGACAATAAGCAGGAGTTTATAAAAAAAATATGGCGCCATCCTGTGATTGCTAAGCTTATGTCTCAGCAAGTGTGGGCAGAACCCCACGAGATAATGGTGGAACATCACCATAATAAATATGGCTTGCTGGCCTCCTTAACTACTATGCAGGAAAAGGAAGCAAAAGAAATTATTATAACTTTACAGAATCTGAAAAAAATTGAGAAAAGAATTATTCAGGCTGTGGAAAAAAACCAAGTTAAACTACAATTTCAGGATATTAAGGGGATATCCCCTCTTTTTTTGGACGTAAAAAGATTATCTGAACAGGCTGCTATAGGGGATTCAAATATTTTAATTTTAGGAGAGAGTGGAACGGGGAAGGAACTTTTTGCCCGGGCTATTCATAACAAAAGTCAGCGGAGAGAATTTCCCTTTGTTCCTCTTAATTGCGGAGCCATTCCTGACGAATTGTTGGAGAGTGAACTGTTCGGTTATGAAAAGGGTGCCTTTACCGGGGCCTATACCACCAAAATAGGCAAGTTTGAAGTTGCGGAAAATGGGACAATATTTTTAGATGAGATTAGTGAAATGCCTTACCGTTTACAAGTTAAGCTCTTAAGAATTCTTCAGGAAAAAGAAATTTGTCGCATCGGTAGCAATAAAATACGTACAGTAAATGTGCGGGTCATTGCTGCTACTAATAAGGATTTGCGCCGGCAAATTGAAAGGGGATTATTTCGGGAAGATTTGTATTACAGATTAAATGTAATCCCCATCAGTATCCCTCCTTTACGCAAACGAAAAAAAGATATTCTTTACATGACGGAACATTTTGTAAAGTACTATGCCAAAATGTTGAAAAAAGATGTAACAGGGTTATCGGAGGAAGCTCAGGAGCTCTTTTTATTATATGATTGGCCCGGCAATGTTCGGGAATTGCAAAATGTCATTGAGTTTGCCGTTACTTTTGCTACAGATACTAAAATAAACAGCCAGTTAATCAAAAAACGCCTGAATATAAGTCAGGCTATAACACCACCTCAGATAGGGGAGGAGCACTTACCGCAGATATTCAGCAAGGAACCGTTGAGTTTATCTGTCCAAAGATATGAAAAAGAGATTATAACCAGGCATCTTCAGCACTGTTGGGATAAAAAGTATTCTAATGTAGTGAAAAGGATTTGTGAGGAGTTGAATATAAGTAGAGCTACTTTTTATAGAAAGGTAAAAGAATTGGGAATAAGTCTCAATAATGAGAAGGTCTCAAAATAGAGACGTATCATATTTGAGACAATATTTAAAATATCCCGTAACATAAGGGCTTTCACCTTTGGCACAAATTTTGCTTGTAAATATTAACAATAAAGTAAATCTAAGTACATTTAAGCCAAAGGTGGGGTGGGTTTGATGTTAAAGGAAAGCATAGATATGTTAACGCAAATCTTACAGGGAGAAGTTGCCCCTGCTACAGGTTGTACCGAACCTGTAGCCGTAGCTTATTCCACTGCAACAGCTAGGGAGCAAGTGGGAGGAGAGCTGGTTTCTCTGGAAGTATGGGTGGATCCCGGACTATATAAAAATGGATTAAGGGTAGGAATACCGGGGATTAGAGAAAGGGGCTTGGATGTAGCTGCAGCTTTAGGAATAACAGCAGGTCACAAGGAGAAAAAATTACGAGTAATTGACCACATCAAGGAAGAAGATTTGCAAAAGGCCAAAGAACTTATACAACAAGGTAAGGTTAAGATCAGAGTAAAAGATGGTCTAACGCGGCTCTATATTGAGACAGTACTCACAACAGAGCAAGGGAAAGTTAGAGTATTAACCATAGATAAACATTTAAATATAATTTGTATAGATCAGGGCGATAAATATGAAAGCTTTAGCCCCGAAAGCTATAAAACGGACGAAGAAGCTGCCAGGCCAAGTATTCAGAGTTTTGACCTGGAAGATATCTTAATGTATGCGCGAAAAGTTCCCCTAAAAAATATTGCCTTCCTGGAAGAGGGAATAAAAATGAATAGGGCTATAGCTAAAGAAGGAAGCACTATTAAGAAAGGGTTAGGACAAGTATTTAGAAAAATTATTAAAACAGGATCTATGGAAAATGACGTCATAAGCTATGCCCAAATCTTATGTTCCCAAGCAGCGGAAGCTAGGATGGGGGGCAGCAGGTTACCGGTTATGAGCTGTGCAGGTAGTGGTAATCACGGTATAACGGTATTTTTGACTAATGTAGCCGTGGCGGAAAAATTCGGCAGTTCTAAAGAAAAATTATTGCGGGCCTTGGCCTTAAGTGCCCTAATTACTGCCTATATAAAATCTTATACGGGAACGCTATCGGCTATGTGTGGTTGCGGAGTTGCTGCCGGAATTGGAGCTAGTGCCGGTGTGGTCTATCAACTGGACGGAAACATAAAAGATATTTTTGGAGCCATGTTGAATATGGTAGGCAGTATTTCCGGCTTAATCTGTGACGGAGGGAAAGAAGGGTGTGCCTATAAGTTAGCATTGGCTAGCGGATGGGCTATCCAGGCGGCCCTTCTGGCTGTGAATGGAGCAGTAATTCATGATGATAACGGGATTTTAGCAGGGGACTTCAAAAATTTATTCGCTAATTTAGGATATGTTTGTAAAGAAGGGATGATTTATACCAATAAAACTATTTTAGAAGTAATGCAAGCATAAAGGGCAGGAAGGATAAAGAAAAAAGCCAGGTTTTTTAACCTGGCTTTTTTCTTTTTAGGAAAATATAGGAAATTAAAGTAAAAAAATTATAAATAAACAGTAATATTCTGTAAATAAATGCAGGGAAATCAGGGTATGTTATAGAATACTCCTAAAAATATGATATGGAGGTTAAAACTGGAATGGGTCTTAGAAATTTATTACAAAGGAGAAGGTTATATGAGGGCTGGTCAAACCATTTGGTTGATTGACGCGGCATATCTCTTCAATGCTCAGCGTTCTTTAGGATCTAGTTATAATTTTGACTATTTAAAGTTAAGAAATAAGTTAGAGAAAGAGGGTCAGATTAGTAGAGTTTATTATTTAAATTCCACACAAAATCCCCCGACCGATGCCCAGAATGGGTTCCACACTTGGTTAAAGACAGCAAAACCCGAAGGACCCCAAATTATAGTTAAATTATATAAACTTAAAGAAGAGGCTTATCAATGTCCTTATTGTAATCACAAGTTTAATGAGCAAGTACAAAAAGGGGTAGATGCAGGTCTTTCCACCTTGATTGTGCGACTAGCCTATCAGCAAAATTATGATAACTTAATACTATCTTCCGGTGATGGTGACTTAGAAGATGCCATCGCCCATGTTAAAGAATATCTTAAAAAACGTGTGGAGTTATGTGTTTTTCGTTATGGAGTTTCTCCCGATTTGCAAGCCTATGCTGATAGAATATATTGGATAAATGACTTTGCCCAGGAGGTAGCTAAATAAGGGAGGGAAAAAAGTGAGTAGAGAGCAATTAGTAGGAACGGAGAAACATGAGGGCATTGGCGTTGTTACTATGAATAATCCCCAGGCTTTGAATTCTTTGCATCCTGATTTAATTGAGCAACTTATGGTAGCTTTGCAGGAGATGGAAGAGGATTCCCAGATAAAAGTCATTATTTTGACAGGTAAGGGGAAAGCTTTTTGTGCCGGAGGGGATTTGCCCTATCTTGATGAGCTCAGTAATGCTAGAGAGGCCCAGGAGTATATTAAAAAAGCGGGACAAATTGTAGCAACCATAGTTAAATTAAAGAAACCTGTAGTAGCTATGGTAAATGGAGCTGCAGCAGGGGCAGGATTTAACCTTGTATTGGCCTGCGATGTAGTTTTTTGTGCTGAATCAGCTAAGTTTATCCAAAGCTTTGCTAATGTGGGCTTGATACCCGACTGTGGCGGAATGTACTTTTTGCCACGCCGTATAGGGCTGGCTAAAGCTAAAGAGTTAATGTTTACGGCAGAACCGCTAAAAGCGGGAGAAGCCTTAGAGTTAGGTCTGGTAAATCACGTAATAAATGATGCAGAATTAGAGGACAAGACCTGGGAATACTGTGAAAAGCTGGCCCAGGGGCCTCCCCTGGCCATAAACTATATGAAGAGTGTGCTGAACAAAAGCTATGGCTTAGACCTGGAGGAGTTATTAGAGTTGGAAGCCAGCTTGCAAAGCATTTGTTTGCAAACGGAAGATAATAACGAGGGAATTAGGGCTTTTAGAGAGAAAAGAAAGCCCCTCTTTAAAGGGGTATAAGGGGGATTTTGAAAAATCTAGAGCTAAAAAGTAAATATGGTAAACAAAAAAATAGTACTTTTCAGTGGTACTATTTTTTTGTTTTCTAAGTAGAGTTGGTGAGTTTTAATATATTTAGACAAAATAAGAAAAAAATACTAATTTTATACAAAATTTAGGCAGGAAAACAGCGGCTTATTCCGTAATATGGTAAATATGATAAAGGATAACTAATTATGAGGTGATTAGGTTGTATAAAATTTTAGGAAAGATCCCCCCTAAAGCCCAGATCCTGCTTAGTTTATTGTTAGGTATCTTAGTTTTTTACGGAGGTATTAAATATGAGGAAATACGCTTAAATGATATTAAGTTGCAGGCTAACTTCGATTTAGTAGAGGAACAGCAAACAAGGGGGGAAGAAACAGGAGATATGAAAACTTCTCCAGGAGAACAAGAGGAGACCAGGGAACCGGCTCAGGTAATGGTTCATGTAGTGGGAGCCGTAGAAAAGCCGGGAGTTTATACCCTGGAGGAAGGGGAGCGCCTTAATGATGCTGTTGAAAAAGCAGGGCCCTTAGCTAAAGCCGACTTATCTCGCATTAACCTGGCTTTACCTGTAGAGGATGGTAAACAGATCTATGTACCTGCCCAAGGAGAAGAAATAGCTTCGGAAGAGGGAGCTGCTTATGGATTGGAGGTTAAAAGTGACGGTAAAATTAATATTAATCAGGCCGGGAAGAAAGAGCTGGATAGTTTACCGGGAATAGGGCCCGCCTTAGCTCAACGCATTATGGATTACCGTCAAAATCATGGAGACTTTCAAAAAATAGAGGATATTACTAAAGTATCCGGCATAGGTCCCGTAATGCTTCAAAAGCTAAAAGATAAAATTAAAGTTTAGGAAAATAACATGGAGCGACATCTTCTTAAAATTATAGGTTTCTTTATTAGTGGAATTAGTTTAAGTCGTTTTTTAGCTTGGAAGGAAAGTACGTGGCTGTTGCTAGTAATTGTAGCTTTTATTTCCCAGCTAGTTGTGGTGGGGTATAAAAGAAAAGAGACTCCCTGGGTGCTGGTTTTGTGCGCAGCTTTGTTGGGAGGTTTGTGGTATGAATTAAGCCTCTACCCTCAAGGGCTATATGACCATTGGGAAGGACAAGAAGTAACAGGAGCAGGGGTTATTCTCACCTATCCCCAGGAGGGACAGTATTATACTACTTTTATACTGAAACCTGAGGGGATAGGGGTGGAAAATAGTAAACTATACGGAATAGATAAAATATTAGTAAAATCCTCCGGGACCATGGACCAATTGATGCCGGGGGATACAATATCCTATGCAGGTCAGCTTTTTGTACCCCGGGGAGCCCGTAACCCTGGGGAATTTGATTATCAAAAATATTTAGCTAATCAGCAGATCTTCTATGGAGTAAAATGTACTGGGCAAAACTGTACTATAAAAAGGAGAGGAACAGGACTTGTCACCCGGGTGGCCCAGCAAAGAATGAAGATTACTGGGTACTTGGAGAGGATACTGCCGGAAACGGAGAAAGGGCTCATTTTGGGGATCCTCTTTGGTGATACAGGAACTATGGCTGAAGCAGAAAAACAAGGGTTTCAGAAGGCGGGAGTGTTACATCTTTTTGCAGTATCGGGATTTCATGTCTCCTTAGTTTTAGGTAGTGTCTGGTTTCTCTTGTCATTTAGGGAGATAAAGGCTAAAAATCGTTTATTATTAGGGATCATAGTCCTTGTTATTTATAATCTCTTGGTAGGTTGGACGGCTTCTCTCCTGAGGTCTTCAATTATGGCTGTGCTGGGCTTGTTGGCCTTAACTGTTAAGAAGAACAAGGACGGCTATACAAGTTTAGGAATAGCAGCTTTAGTGATTTTATTGATAAATCCCGGAGATCTTTTTCAAGCAGGTTTTCAACTGTCTTTTGTTGTTACTTTAGGAATAATTCACTTAACACCCCACCTCAATAACTGGGGGATGGGGAAAGGAAGGGCAGTTCTGTTAACTGCCTATTTTTCCAGTTTGCCTTTGACAGCGTATTACTTTAACCAGATATCCCTAGTGGGTCCCATAGTTAATCTGTTTGCCGCCACATTTTGTGGTGTAGCAGCCGTATTAGCCTTAGCCGGTAGTTGCCTGACCATATTATATATACCCTTAGCCAAGCCCTTTTTTCTTGCTTCCGGCTCAGTTATTTATCTCCTTGAGAAGCTAGTGTTGTGGTGGGCTGCTAGGAGCTGGGCTTGTATTACGGTAGCCACGCCCCCTGTACTAATAATTGGACTGTACTACGTTATTTTATTTACCTTTCCCTTTATGTTACGTTTTCGTTGGGTTGTGGGGGAAATACCCGGTACAGGGAAGGCTATATTATGTCTCGGTCTCTGTATGGTATTGATAGGTCTATATTTTCAGCCTGCAACAATGGAAGTTGTTTTCTTGGATGTAGGTCAGGGAGACAGTATTTTCATACACACGCCTCAAGATCATGTCATTTTACTGGATGGGGGAGGTACGCCTTATACCGATTTTGCCGTAGGGAAAAATATCCTTCTACCCTTTTTACACCACAGGGGAGTGAGAAAAATTGATGTAATGATAATGTCCCACAATCATTTGGATCACAGTGAGGGGTTACTGGAACTTTTGGATCTAATACCTGTGGGAGCCTTTTTAATGCCGCCGGCAGAGGGGAGCTGTGAAATAGAGGAAAAAATAAAAGCTAAATGTCAGGCAAAGCAAATACCTGTTTATGAATTAACCAAGGGTCAAGCTTGGGAAATTGAGGAAGAGGTAAAACTGGAAGTACTGCACCCTTCCCGGGAACAGGGCTTCCTGGGAAATAACAATTCTTTAGTAGTGAATCTTAAATTTAAGAAGGTAAATTGGCTTTTAACGGGGGATGTAGAAAATGAGGGGATAGAACAATTCAGGGAAAAATCGGAAACTTTACGGGCCGATGTTTTAAAAATACCTCATCACGGCAGTGTTACTTCCTATGATGTTACTTTATATGAAAAGGTTCGGCCCCAATTGGCTATAATCTCTGTGGGAATGAATAAGTTTGGACAACCCCATCCTACGGTCGTGGATTATTTTAAAGACCAGGGAATTCCCCTCCTTATCACCAGAGAACATGGTGCTATAATTACCAGCAGTGACGGGAGCAAGCTAAAAGTCCGCTGTTTCTGCAAAAATTAAAAGTTTTAAATAATTAAAATATTATTATTACCATAATGTATTTTTTGGAGGTTGTAAAACTTATGGTATAATGGGTAAAGCACTATAAAAGATAGGGTGAAGTTGATGAGAAAAATAGCATTCTTTTTAGTGCTTTTATTTTCTCTGCTATTAGTTGATCCCCTTTGGGCAGCTCCGCAGATAACTGGTAAAAGTGCTGTATTAATTGATGCTAAAAGTGGTCAAGTATTGGTTGATATTAATAAAGATGAGAAACTACCCCCTGCTAGTACGACTAAAATACTGACTGCTATTATTGCCATCGAAAGTGGTAAACTTGAGGAAATAGTGACAGTAGGTCCTAATCCGCCCAGAGTAGATGGCACCAGGGTATATCTGGAAGAAGGAGAAAAAATTAAATTATCTGAACTAGTACGGGCGTCCCTGGTCCATTCCGCTAATGATGCTGCCCTAGCCATAGCTGAATACCTGTCAGGATCTGAAGAAGAGTTTGCAAAAGTAATGAATGCCAAGGCCTTGGAGTTAGGGGCCAAAAGTAGCCATTTTGTTACATCTCACGGCTTGCCGGCAGAGGGACATTATACAACGGCCTATGATCTGGCTTTGATAAGCCAATATGCCATGAAAAACCCTACATTTAAGGAAATGGCCCAAGCCAAGGTGCTAGATTGGGAAGGTCAGGCTTGGCAAACCCGCTTAATTAACAAGAATAAAATGCTGTGGCGTTACGACGGTATCACAGGGGTAAAACCCGGTTATACCTCGGAAGCTCGTTATACTCTAGTAGCTTCAGCGGAACGTGACAAACAATCCTATATAGCAGTTATCTTAGGAAGTGGTGGTAATGCTATTTGGGATGAGGCAGAAACCCTTTTAGATTATGGGTTTAATAATTATCAAACTCTGGAACTAGCTAAAACAGGAAAAATCGCAGCTACTTTTAATATTGGAGAACAGGGTAAACTACAGCTGGTCTCCCAAAAAGCCTTTAGTATCTCGATACCTTCCGATGAGGATAAGGAAATCGATTCTAAGTTGGTATTAAAACCCCTTGCTAAGAACATTGCTAAAGGACAAGAAGTGGGAGAAATGGTTTTCTGCCTGGATGGTAAAGAAATAGGCCGAGTGCCTTTATTAGCAAATAATGCAATTACTCCACCCCTTAAAATAAGTAATATCTTCTTTAAAATATGTGCAGGTTTATTTTTCCTGCAAGTGGCGGTGAGATTGTTTTATATTTTACGTCGTAGAAGAAGGAAAAAGAGACGCTTTCGGGTAGAGAGCTATTACCGGTTTTAAGTAACCAGGGGATAGGAGGGTGATTATGGACTACAAGAGCCTGTTAAATAGTATTAAAAGAGGGGTAGTGTCACCTGTATATCTCATTTACGGAGAAGAACTATACTTACAGAAACTAATTATTGAGGCTTTTAAAAAAGGGCTAATTAATGATAGTACCGGGGATTTCAATTTTGATGATCTGGATGGAGAAAAAGTTACTCCCGGCCAAATTGTTGCTTGTGCTGATACTCTCCCGGTTTTTGCGGAAAAACGCTTGACTATTGTGAAAAACAGTATATTTTTTCAAGGGGGTAAAAAAGAAGGAGATAGTAAACAGCGCTCTCAAGAGAGCGAGAGGTTACTTCAATATCTTCAGAATCCGCTGACTTCTACATGTCTAATATTTTTGGCAAAAGGTTCTATAGATAAAAGAAAGAAGCTTGTAAAAGCGGTAGAGAAATCAGGACAAGTAGTAGAAACAGCTCCCCTCAAGGGTGCGGAATTAAACAATTGGATACAAACAGAAGCTGAACTGCTGGGTAAAAAAATTGAATCTAAAGCAGTGGAATACATAATACTCAACACAAATCATGATCTATACTTTTTGAAAAATGAAATAGAAAAATTGGCTCTATACAGCGGAGATCATCATACTATCACTTTGGCCACTGTAGAAAAGTTATTGACTAAAACCAGTGAAGCCAATATCTTTGCTTTAGTAGACGGAATCGGGCTAAAAAAGGGGGAACAGGCTTTGCGGGAGTTAAGAACTCTCCTGGAAAGAGGTGAACCCCCGGTGCGGATAGTATTTATGATTGCCAGACAATTTCGCTTGATTTTGTCAGGCAAAGATTTGAATGAAAGAGGGTACACAGAGAAACAGATAGCTAAGGAGCTAGCTATCCATCCTTTTGTAATTAGAAAAATATTACAGCAGGCTAGAAGATTCAAGTATCAAGAGTTGGAAAAATGTTTTCAGCAGATCTTGGAATGTGATATGGCCTTAAAGAGGGGAATCCCTCCTCGTGTAACCCTGGAAAATCTTATTTTAGGTTTGACACAAGGTATATAACTAAAACAAAAAAACCTCGACTACTCTATGGTAGTTGAGGTTTTTGCCTATTAACTAGCAATACTTTTGTTAAGCTTTTGAGTAAGCTTTGACTTTTTACGAGCGGCATTATTTTTATGAATAACACCCTTGCTAGCAAGTTTATCAATAATACGAATAGCTTTTTGTAAAGATTCTTTTGCAACATCAGTATTATCGTTCAAAGACGCCTCAAAACGGCGAACTGCTGATTTCATCATTGATTTATATGCAGCGTTTCTGGCAGTGCGAATACGGGTAATTTTTGCTCTTTTCAAAGCTGATTTGATGTTTGCCATACTTCAGCTCACCTCCTTTAAGGTCCACATCTTCCCTCATGGAAATTCACCTTTACATACTATCATTATAGCGACGAAAAGGCAAGAGTGAATTATTTAAAGTATAAATTTGCATAATAAGTTAAAGCTATATAGTAAAGGAGCTGATGTGATGATAGGTTTTATTATTCGTTTTATTATTTCTGCTTTTGTGTTGTTAGTTGTTAGTTGGTTGGTACCGGGTTTATCTGTAGCCGGCTTTACAGGAGCCCTTATTGCTGCAGCAGTGATTGCTCTGTTAGGATGGGCGGCAGAAAAGCTTTTGGGAGAAAAGGCTACACCCCAAGCTCGTGGTTTAACAGGTTTTCTAGCGGCAGCAGTAGTTATTTATTTGGCCCAGTTTATTGTACCCGGTACTATCACAGTAAATATTCTGGGAGCCCTTTTAGCATCTGTAGTTATTGGGTTGGTAGATGCTGTTATACCTACAGAACTTAGATAATTAATTAAATTTCGGTTATATAAACTCCTCCCCTTTCATATAAATTCAAAGAAAGGACGGAGGAGCATGTTCTTTTTTAGAAGAAAAACTATGTTCACAAGCAATAACCCTAGAAGGGTCAAGCCCTTAAGTATGATAATTATAATTATCTTACTTATTTGTTTTTTGGGTAAAGGGGCCGTAGGTATTGCCACCAAACATTTGGAACAAATAGTTGCTGTTAATTTGCCGGAACAAGAGCTACAAAGTGTTTTTGCCCATGTTTTGCCGGGAAGAGGAATAAAGGAGGCGGGTTTCGATGGTTATGTCCATCTAATAGTAAATGCTATTACCGGTATAGATTCCTTTAATCCTGCGCTGATTATTGCTAATGAACTAAATTTTCCCAATGTGGAGAAAGCAGTAGCTGCCAATTATTTATATCCTTCCTATATACAAGAAGAAGAGGGGGGAGAAGAAGATTTTTATTTACCGGAACAAGAGGAACTGGATGACTGGATTTCTGCACCTGATCCCGATTTTCCACCGGTAGATTTAACGGGGGAACCAATGGTTATTATTTATAATACCCATAATGCAGAGACATATAAACCCAGCGATGGAACGTCGCGTTTGGAAGGAAAGAATGGCGGTGTTGCTGCGGTCAGCAAAGAAGTGGTGCGGGTATTAGAAAATAAGTGCGGAATCAAAACTGTGTATAGCGATGTGATCCATGATTATCCCGATTTCACCAAATCATATATAAATTCCATGAAGACGGCAAAACAGCTGATTACAAAGTATCCTAAAGCCCAGGTAGTTTTAGATATCCATAGGGATGCAGGGCTGGAAAAAAGATCCGATACCACGGTGAAGATTAATGGTAAAGAATGTGCAAAAGTGATGATTGTAATTGGTACGGAACATCCCCGGTGGAAGGAAAATTTAGCTTTTGCTGAAAAGATAGTTAAGCGGGCCGACGAATGTTATCCCGGTCTAATTAAAACTATTCGTTTGCATAAAAATAGGCGCTATAACCAGCATTTACATCCCCATGCTTTATTATTGGAAATGGGCAGCGATCTAAATACCAGAGAGGATGCCTTACTATCTGCCCAATATATAGCCGAAGTTATTGGTTATGTCCTAAAGAATCCCTAAAAATGTTGAAGGTTTAAAGAAAAGAGAGCATGGTTATCTTATACATAATATAAGATATTATGAGGAGTAGTTATGTTCTCTTATAGAAAGCGGCTTACTTTAATTATGTTAGCTATGCTGGTGTTGTTAGCTTTAGGGTTGCACAGTACTTTTTATACAATGAAAAAGACAACCCAGTGGCCTGTAAACAATCTTTTTTCCTTTAATAGAGAAGGGGAAGTATATCAAATAGAAATTTTAGGTGAACATTATTGTTTGGAAAAAGAAAGCACAGTGAATCAAATCAGGACTTGGTTGGAAGGCTTAGCGACAGAAACCAAGGAAAGTTTCAACAGCATATATGAAGGAACACGAAAGTATAGTCAAAAGGGCTATCATTACTTTAAAAAGTGGATAGATAATGTCAAACATACAAATGGTGTGCTTTAAATTTTAGAGCACACCATTTTATATGTTTTGGAGATTTTCCTACAACTAGTGGACAAGAAAGGACATATCAGCTAGAATTAGTTACCGTAAAAAGATTTTTTTAGATAAGAAGGTGTGGTTGTGTCCGCAGGTAATAAAGTAGCAAAAGCAGCGGGTATTATTATGCTGGCTATGGTACTTTCACGTATTATTGGGTACGTGAGAGATATGGTGATATATGCCCATTTTGGGCAGAACAACTTAACAGACGCGTACAATGCGGCTTTTTCCATACCTGATTTTCTTTACTATTTGCTGGTAGGTGGTGCTTTAAGTTCAGCTTTCATACCTGTATTCTCCAGCTATATTGCCAGAGGTAAAGAAGAAGACGGCTGGCGTGTAGCTAGTACCATCTTTAATATCATTATCATTTTGATGTTAATTGGTATTACCCTGGGCATAATCTTTGCACCTGCATTAATTAAAATATTAGTACCGGGTTTTACCCCGGAAAATATAGCTCTAACGGTGAAAATGACCAGAATTATGTTTATACAGGCCTTTTTTATGGCGTTAAATGGGATCTCTATGGGAATTCTTCATTCCCACCAACATTTTCTTGCGCCGGCCGTGGGCTCGGTAATGTACAATCTGGGTATTATCATCGTGGGTCTGATTTTATCACCCTATTTAGGTATAATAGGATTTGCTATAGGAGTTGTCAGCGGTGCCATTCTTAATTTCGCTGTGCAATTTCCTGCTTTAATTAAGATCGGCTTGCGCTATCGTTTTGTCTTAGATTTGCAACATGAGGGTGTAAGAAAAATTGGTAAATTAATCTTACCTGTGCTGATAGGTTTATCAGTGACTCATTTTAATCTTTTTGTTAATCAGAACCTAGGTTCCCGCTTATCGGAAGGAATGATATCAGCTCTGCGCGCGGCCCAACGTATTATGCAGCTACCCATCGGTGTCTTTGCCATTGCTGTGGCTGCCGCTGTTTTCCCTACTTTAACAGCTTATGCTGCTCGGGAAGAAAAAGAAGATTTTCGCAGAACTATGTCTTTAGGCGTGCGCACTATAATTTTTATTACTGTGCCTGCGGCTGTAGGTTTAATTGCTTTAAAAACTCCTGTGGTCCGGTTGCTTTTTCAACAGGGGCGTTTTACAGTAGAAGATACCCAGGCTACCGCCCATGCCTTGTTATTCTATTGCATAGGCCTAGTTGCTTATTCTTCTATTCAGATGCTAAACAGGGTCTTTTATTCCCTTCAGGACACTAGAACACCGGTTACAGTAGGTATATTTACGATAATTATTAATATTGCTTTAAACTTTCTGTTGATTAAACCCATGGGTCATGGAGGATTAGCTCTTGCCTATTCTTTGGCCGGTTTTGTCAACATGCTGGGGCTTTTATATATTTTGCGCAAGCGCTTGGGAACCATCGATGGTCGAAAGTTACTAGCCTCGTCCACTTTAACCTTAGCTATTTCAGGGGTTATGGGGGTAGGCGCCTATAAAGCGGCAGTTATTATGGAACGTGTTGTATCGATTCAAACTAAATGGGGACAAGTATTGCAAGTAGGTGTAAGCGTAGGCGTGGGAGTCCTGATTTTTACAGCCTTGGTATTACTTTTGAAAATGGAAGAAGGTCAGATGGCTAAAAAATTAATATTTAGGCGGTTTGGACGTAAAACTAAGAGAGTATAGGAGGAATGAATATGGAGCAAAAAACAATTAGGAACTTTTGCATTATTGCTCATATAGATCACGGTAAGTCTACTTTAGCCGACAGACTTTTAGAATATACGGGTGCCCTTTCTGCTCGGGAAATGACAGCTCAAGTTCTGGATAAGATGGATTTGGAGCGGGAAAGAGGAATAACTATTAAGCTTCAGGCTGTACAGATGTCTTATCAGGCTAAGAATGGTCAGGAATATCTCATTAACTTAATTGATACACCGGGCCATGTGGACTTTTCTTATGAAGTTTCCCGCAGCTTGGCAGCCTGTGAAGGGGCTATATTAGTTGTGGACGCCAGTCAAGGAATAGAAGCTCAAACCCTAGCCAACGTATATTTGGCTTTAGAACATGATTTAGAAATTATACCTGTAATAAATAAAATTGACTTACCTAGTGCTGAACCCGATAGAGTTAAGGAAGAACTGGAGGATGTAATAGGCTTGGACTGCAGTGAAGCCATTTTAGCTTCAGCCAAGGACGGTACAGGTATAGAAGATATTTTAGAGGCTGTTATTACTAAGATTCCCCCCCCAGAGGGAGATCAAGATGCTCCTTTAAAAGCTTTGATTTTTGATTCCCATTTTGATTCTTATAAAGGGGCCATCCCTTACCTGAGAGTAATTGACGGTGTTATTAAAAAGGGGATGGATATCAAAATGATGTCCAGCGGCAAAGCTTTTGAAGTTACAGATGTGGGAGTATTTAAACCTGCCTTGACCTTTGTAGAAGAATTGCTGCCGGGAATGGTAGGATTTGTAGCCGGTAGCATTAAAAATGTAAAAGATACCCGGGTGGGAGATACTATAACCTCTGCTAAGAAACCGGCCCTAAAACCGTTACCAGGATATCGCAAGGCCACGCCTATGGTATTTTGCGGCTTATATCCTCTGGAGACCAATGAGTATGAGAACTTACGGGATGCCTTAGAAAAATTACAACTAAATGACGCTTCTTTAATCTATGAACCGGAGACGTCTATAGCTTTAGGCTTTGGTTTCCGTTGTGGATTTCTGGGTCTCTTGCATATGGAAATCATCAAAGAACGTTTAGAAAGAGAATATAAGATAGATCTTTTGATAACTGCCCCCAGCGTTATATATAAAGTGGAACAGACAAATGGGGAAAGCCTTGATATAGATAACCCTACCAAGTTACCTCCTGTACAACAAATCGAAACTATCAGTGAGCCCTTTGTTCAAGCTACTATTATGGTTCCTACGGATTTTGTGGGGCCTGTCATGGAACTCTGCCAGGAGAGAAGGGGAACATATCTTAATATGGAGTACCTTTCTGTAAACAGGGTTATGCTTAAATATGAGTTGCCTTTAAGTGAAATAATCTATGACTTTTTTGATCAATTAAAATCCCGTACAAGGGGATATGCCTCCTTAGATTATGAATTAAAAGGTTATAAAAATGCCGATCTGGTAAAATTAGATGTTTTAGTTAACGGAGAAGTAGTTGATGCCCTATCCTTTATTGTGCATAAGGAAAGCGCTTATCAACGGGGGCGCGCCATCGTAGAAAAATTAAGAAAACTTATTCCCCGCCAGATGTTTGAAGTTCCTATTCAGGCCGCTATCGGCAATAAGATTATTGCTCGAGAGAGCATCAAGGCTTTACGTAAAAGTGTGTTAGATAAGTGTTACGGCGGCGATATTACCAGGAAACGTAAGCTGTTAGAAAAACAAAAAGAAGGTAAAAAACGCATGAAGCAAGTGGGGAACGTGGAGATTCCCCAGGAAGCCTTTATGGCTGTTTTAAGTCTTGATGAAAAGTAGGAAGATGAAATGAAAATAGGTGCTTATGTCCACATCCCCTTTTGCCTTGCCCGCTGTTATTATTGCAGCTTCACTTCTTATGCAGTGGGAGCAAGTGCTGAACAAGATATTTATCAAAAGCAAATAGAACCATATTTAAATGCCCTGATAAAAGAAGTGGGGATATACAAAGATTTGTTAAAGGGTAAGAATATCCAGCTTAAAAGCCTTTATATCGGAGGAGGTACGCCCACCTGTTTGTCAGGTGGGCAGCTCTTTATTTTACTGGATACTTTGCGCACAAATTATACCTATAGTGAGGGAATAGAAATAACTGTAGAAGGTAATCCCGGCACAATAGGTCCAGAAAAACTAGCCGTTCTTAAAGAACAAGGATGTAATCGTTTATCTTTAGGCGTGCAAAGTTTCAATCCCAAGGAACTGAGGGTATTGGGGCGTATACACTCCCTCCCGGATGTATATAATACTTACAAAATAGCAAGAACTATGGGTTTTGCTAATATAAATCTGGACTTAATGTATGGCTTGCCGGGACAGGATTTGAACGATTGGAAGAAAAATTTACGCCAGATTGTAGACCTTCAGCCAGAGCATATTTCCCTGTACCAATTAAATATCGAAGAAGGAACTCCTTTTTATCATTTATACCAAAGAGGATTAATGGAGAAATTTGATCAGGATCAAGCCTTTTATATGTATGAAGAGGCCATAAATTACTTAACGGAGCAAGGTTACCACCATTATGAGATAAGTAATTTCGCTCGTCCGGGGAAAGAAAGCAGGCACAATAAATTGTACTGGCAAGATGAATATTATCTGGGCTTAGGAGCGGGTGCCAGCGGTTACTTAGATAATATGCGCTATACAAATATGAGTAGTTTAAAGCAATATCAAGAGCTGGTAAACCGGGGAGAGCGTCCCCTAGAACAACAAGAAAAAATTGGCCCGTCTTTGGCCATGGCGGAAACCATGTTTTTAGGTTTGCGCCTTTTAGAGGGTGTAGATAAAAGAAAATTTCAGCAGCACTTTCAAGTAAACATCAAAGATCAGTACGGGGAAATTATTGAAAACTTGAAAAGCCAAGGATTATTAAGGGAAACAGAAACTCACCTTCATTTAACGAGACGGGGATTATATATAGCCAATGAAGTATTTATGGAATTCTTATGATTGATTACAGAATAATACTAGCAGACGTTGACAAAAAAAATTACAAGTGGTATTTTAAAAGAGAAAACATTAGCACTCGATAAAGGAGAGTGCTAACAAAAAAAGGTGGCGAATTAAAAATGGATGGACGGAAGAGAAAGGTATTACATGCTATCATCCTGGATTATATAGCTACCGCAGATCCTGTAGGTTCACGTACAATTGCTAAAAAGTACAATTTAGGAGTTAGTCCAGCTACAGTGCGTAATGAGATGGCTGACTTGGAGGAAATGGGGCTTTTAGAACAGCCTTATACTTCAGCGGGAAGAATACCTTCACAATTAGGTTATCGCTATTATGTAGACAGTTTAATGATTAGAGAGGCTTTACCACCGGAGATCAAAGAAATGATTCGTGGGGCCTTAAGAAGCAGAGTTAAGGAGACGGAATCATTAATCCAACTCTCCAGCAAGTTGTTATCGCAGTTGACCAATTATACAGCCTTAATAATGGCACCCTCCTATGCTAAGAATACTTTGCGGCATATTCAGCTCTTAGCCGTGGAGGAAAATAAAGCCGTCATCATCGTTGTGTTAGATAACGGGCATGTGGAACATTGCACTGTGGAAGTACCGGATTATCTAAATCCCGAAGATTTTACAGCAATTTCTCATATTTTAAATGAGCGCTTACAGGGGTTAGCCTTGGAACAGTGGAAGCCTAGCGTCCTGAAGTCTATTTATTCAGAACTTAAGTATAAGAAAAAAGTTCTCAATAATATAATCGAGATAATAGAAAATTCCTTGGCTGTGGATCATGATAACAAGGTTTTTTTAGGCGGAACCTTAAACATTTTTAATCAGCCGGAGTTTAAAGATATTAATAAGGTTAAAGGCCTGTTAAGTTTACTGGAGGAAGCCGAGAATATTAAAGACATTCTTCAAGGAGAAAATACTGAAGGAACCATAGTAAAGATTGGTACTGAAAATGCCTTGGAAGGCATGAAAGATTGTAGTTTAATCACTACTACCTATGAGCTGGAGGGGGAAACTATCGGTACCATAGGGATTTTAGGACCTACCCGGATGGAATATTCGAAGGCTATCAGTATTATGGAGTTTTTAACAAAGGCTTTAACCGAAGGTTTGAGAAACATATAAGAGATGTACCTGGAGGTTTTAGTGTGAGTAATAAACAGCACATCAATCAGAATACAGACGTTGATGAACGCATGACGGCATTAATGACAAATTCTAATGCTATTAAGGTTATTGCCCAAGCTGTAGAAGGAACTATCGGACCTAAAGGCTTAGATACCATGCTGGTGGATCAATTTGGCGATGTAGTAGTAACCAATGATGGAGTTACAATCCTGGGGATGATGGATGTCAATCATCCTGCCGCCAGAATGTTAATAAAAATAGCTAAAGCCCAGCAGGAGGAAATAGGTGATGGTACTACCACAGCTACCATAATGGCGGGAGAACTGGTTAGTGAAGGTGTGGCTCAAGTTTCTCGGGGTGTGCCGGTGGCTAAAGTTTTGGAAGGTTTACACATAGGTATAAAAAAGGCCCAAGAGGTCTTAAAAGAAAAAACTAAGGAAGTAACTACTAGTGACAGTCCCATTCTTAAAGAAGTAGCGTTAGTGGCCGGGCGAGGCCATGATGATATTGCTGATTTAGTTATTAAAGCGGCTGCTTTGATGGGAAAGGAAAAACTTGCTGACCCTTCGTTTAAACTGGCGGACATAATTCGTGCTCAAGAAGGTGCAGATAATAAGGTAATATCAGGGGTTATCTTAGATAGAGAACCTCTAAATAAAGAAATGCCCAAAAGAATAGAAAATGTGAAAGTTCTGGTGATTGACGATGCCCTGGAACCGGAAGAAATTGACGATGAAGCCTTAGGTACTGAAGCAGGTTTTACTAGATACATGGAATTGCGCGAAGAATTCGTAGAAAACGTACGTAAAATTCCAGAATTGGGAATAAATCTAGTTTTAGTAGACCGAGGCGTTGATGATATAGCAGAGGAAATCTTGACAGATGCAGAAGTTATGGTTCTCCAACGTGTAGCTAATAAAGAATTGCGTCAGGCGGCAGAACACACGGGAGCTAAACTAATCAAACGCACTGGGCTGAAAAAGAGTAAAGCTGAACTGCAAAAATACATAGGTCACAGCGCAGAAGTATATTTAGATGAAAAGATAAAACATGTCTATCTTTTAGGTGGAACAGGAAAAGCCCAGGCCACAATTCTTGTAGGCGCCTCTACAGAAGAAGTAGTGGGTGAGCGGGAAAGAATTGCTAAAGACGCAGCTTCCGCCGTGCAGGCTGCAGCAAAAGGCGGCATTGTGGCGGGCGGTGGTGCAGTAGAATTAGCTATAGCCCGTGGAGTAGAAGAGGCCCGCAAAGAAGTGCGGGGTATGGCTGTTTTTGGAGTAGATTGTGTAATTGCAGCCTTAAAAAAGCCCTTTTCCCAAATAGTATTGAATGCAGGTTTTAATCCTTTGGAAAAACTAGGGGATGTGACGGCCTCACAAGTAGAAATGGCTAACGATTCCCTGGGAATAGACTGTGAATCTGGGGAAGTAGTTGACATGTGCAGTCTGGGAGTATATGATCCCGCCTTAGTAAAAAAATATGCGCTAAAGGCTGCCGGAGAAGTAGCAGAAGCAATTTTACGCATTGATACAATAATTAAAAAGAAACCAAGTAAAGAAAGTGAAAGTGTAGATAAAGATTATTATGAATAGGTGGTGAGATTGTTGGTAGAGAATAACGAGGTGAATGATAACATTAATGTTAATCAGATGCCTGAGGGCGAAAACCCGCCTACAGGAGAAGATACTCCTAAGGAAGTAGACCAGGAAGTAAATCAATCTCAGGAAGAAAGCCAAGATCTTGAGATGAAAAAGCTGGAAGAAAAAGAACAAGAACTAAAAGCCATGAAGGATAAGCTTATTCGTCTTCAGGCAGACTTTGATAACCATCGTAAGAGGACACAGAAAGAAAAAGAAGAATGGATCCAGTACGCTTCCCAGGGTTTAATAGAGAAATTACTGCCTGCCCTTGATAATCTGGAACGTCCCTTTAAAGGGGAAGAAACTCAAAGTGAAGAAGTTCAAAAGGTTTTAGAGGGTTTTAAATTAATTTACAAGCAAATTATGGATATCTTACAACAAGAAGGTTTGGAGTATATCGAAACTGAGGGCCAGATTTTTGATCCGCTTTGGCATGAAGCTATGATGCAGATCCCTGCTGCTGAAGGGCAGGAAGACAATCAGATTGTACTAGAGCTGCGGAAAGGATATCGCTTTAAGGATAGGCTCCTAAGGGCTTCAATGGTTCAAGTTGCGAAAAAAAGCTAATGTTAATCTAGATTTTAAGGAGGAATGAATCATGGGAAAAATAATAGGAATAGATTTGGGTACAACAAATTCATGTGTAGCTTTCATGGAAGGTGGAGAACCTACTGTAATTACTAACGCAGAAGGTAATAGAACAACTCCTTCAGTTGTGGCTTTTACTAAAGATGGAGAAAGATTGGTGGGTCAAGTTGCTAAAAGGCAAGCCATCACAAACTCTGAACGCACAATACAGTCCATCAAACGTCACATGGGTACAGATTATAAAGTGAACATTGATGGAAAGGATTATACTCCTCAAGAAATATCTGCTATTACTTTGCAAAAATTAAAAGCTGATGCAGAAAGTTATTTAGGTGAGCCTGTTACTCAAGCGGTAATCACAGTACCTGCTTACTTTACAGATAGCCAACGTCAGGCTACTCGTGATGCCGGTAAAATTGCCGGTTTGGAAGTAATGAGAATTATTAATGAGCCTACGGCAGCAGCTTTAGCATACGGTATAGAAAAAGAAGAGGACCAAACGATTTTGGTTTATGACTTAGGTGGAGGAACTTTTGATGTTTCTATCTTAGAACTAGGTGATGGTGTTTTTGAAGTTAAAGCAACCAGTGGTAACAACAAGCTGGGTGGCGACGACTTTGATGAAAGAATTATGAAATGGATGATTGAAGAGTTTAAGAAAGAAAGTGGCGTTGACTTAAGTAAAGATAATATGGCCAGACAGCGTTTGAAAGAAGCAGCTGAAAAAGCTAAACATGAGCTGTCCTCAGCTATGACCACCAATATTAACTTGCCCTTTATTACAGCTACTGCTCAAGGTCCGGTTCATATGGACTTAAATCTAACCAGAGCTAAATTTAATGAATTGACATCCGATCTTGTGGAAATGACCATGGGACCAACACGTCAGGCTCTCAAAGATGCTGATTTAAATGTAAGTGAAATAGATAAAATCTTATTGGTAGGTGGATCAACTCGTACCCCTGCTGTACAGGATGCAATTCGTAACTTGCTAGGAAAAGATCCTTTTAAAGGTATCAACCCCGATGAATGCGTAGCTATGGGTGCTGCTATTCAGGGAGGAGTTTTAGCAGGTGATGTTAAGGATGTATTGCTGTTAGACGTTACTCCTCTATCTTTAGGAATTGAAACACTAGGTGGAGTATTTACCAAGTTGATTGAACGCAATACTACCATTCCCACATCTAAGAGTCAGATTTTCTCTACAGCCGCTGATAATCAAACATCCGTTGAGATCCATGTGTTACAGGGAGAGCGGGAAATGGCCGCATATAACAAAACTCTAGGTCGTTTCCAATTAACAGGAATTCCTCCTGCTCCCCGTGGAATTCCCCAGATCGAAGTTAAATTTGATATCGATGCTAACGGAATCGTAAATGTTTCCGCCAAAGATATGGGAACAGGGAAAGAACAAAAAATTACTATTACTTCTTCCGGCGGACTAAACAAGGAAGAAATCGACAACATGGTTAAGGAAGCTGAGAAAAATGCAGCGGAAGATAAGAAGAGAAAAGAAGAAATAGAAGCTAAGAACCAAGCCGACAACTTAATCTATCAAACGGAAAAAACTTTAAAAGATGCCGGTGACAAAGCTACTGATGCAGAAAAAGATGCAATTAATAAAGCTAAGGAAGCACTACAAGAAGCAGTTAATAAAAATGATTTAGAAGACATCAAAGCTAAGAGTGAAGCTTTAACTAATGAATTATATAAACTGTCCTCCAAGATGTACCAACAAGGTGCTCAAGGAGCTGCAGATCCCAATGCAGCAGGCACTGAACAAGCTGATACCAAGAAGTCCCAGGACGACAATGTAGTTGATGCCGATTATGAAGTGAATGAGGATAATAAGTAAGTTATAATGTTAAGGTAAAGGGTGCAGGATACAGGCAAAGAGAGGTTTTTATTGGTGGCCTGTATCTGTGCGCCCCCTTCCCTTTTTTATACTAGTTTGTTTAATACAGGCGTATTCAAGGGGGGAGTATAGACGGTTGCACCGTTAATCTTAGGAGTGAAGGAGGTTAAACTGTGGCCAAAAGGGATTATTATGAAGTCCTGAATGTGGAGAAAAATGCTTCAGAAGCCGAGTTAAAAAAAGCTTACCGCAAATTGGCTCGTAAGTATCATCCCGATGTTAATCCCGGGAATAAAGAAGCAGAAGAGAAGTTCAAAGAAGTAAATGAAGCCTATGAAGTTCTAAGTGATTCGGAAAAGCGTAGCAGATACGATCAATTTGGCCATGCAGGAACTGATCCTGGAGGTTTTGGTGGATTTGGTGATTTTGGTGGTTTCGGTGGTAGCGCTGGAGACTTTTCGGGCTTTGGCGATATATTTGATATGTTTTTCGGTGGTGCCGGAGGAGGTCAGCGAACTAGAGGACCTCAACAAGGAGCTGACCTGCGTCTTGATTTAAGGCTTGATTTTGAAGAAGCAGCCTTTGGTGTAGAAAAAGATGTAGAAATACCCAGAATGGAAAAATGCTCCAAGTGTAACGGGACGGGAGCCAAACCGGGAACACACGCTTCCACCTGTCGGAAATGTAATGGTACAGGACAAATCAAGTATACTCAGAAAACGCCTCTGGGGCACTTCCAAACCATTAAGACATGTCCTGATTGTGGAGGTAGGGGAGAAGTCAACTCTTCACCTTGCCCCGATTGTAGAGGAGAGGGTAAAGTCCACCGTATCAGGAAACTGCATATTAAGATTCCCGCCGGTGTTGATACCGGATCCAGAATACGTTTAAGTGGTGAAGGTGAAGCTGGTGAACTGGGAGGTCCTAACGGCGATCTCTATGTTTATATAGAAGTTAGGCCCCATAAGCTTTTTGAGAGACATGGCGATGATCTATATTTAGAAATGCCTATTACTTTTATTCAGGCAGCTTTAGGTGGTACAATCAAGGTTCCTACTCTGGGAGGAGGTACTGCCTCGTTAAAAATTTCGGAAGGAACACAAACCCATACAGTCTTCCGTATGAGAGGGCAAGGGGTATCCCACTTGCGTGGCAGTGGTAAAGGTGATATGCATGTTAAGGTATTAGTGGTAACTCCTACTAAGCTAAGTGAAGAACAGAAGAAAATGCTGAGAAGCTTCGCAGAAAAAAGTGGGCAGGATAACTACAAACCTAAGGATAAAGAACGGGATAAAGGTATATTTGAACGATTATGGGATAGTCTGAAAGGTTAGATAACATATGAAATGGCAAGAAATTAGTATAACCACAAGTCCGGAGGCTATTGAAGCCATATCAGAACTGTTTTACCGTTTAGGCTCTGGTGGTGTAGTAATAGAAGATCCGGATCTTTTGAAACAAAGAGCAAATAGCGGTTTATGGGATGCTTTTGAGTTACCGGAAGAAGCCCTTGCTGCTGAAAGACCGGTGGTGAAAGGATATCTTCCTATCAATCACGATTTACCCCACCGGCTGGAGGAGTTACAGGCCGGAGCGGCAGAAATTATGGCCCGTCTGGATCAAACAGAATGTGAGATGAACTTATCTGAGTTGGATGAAGAAGATTGGGCTAATTCTTGGAAAGCCTATTTTAAACCGCTGAAAATGGGCACCCAGATAGTAATTAAACCTACCTGGGAGTCTTATACTGCCCAGGGGAAAGAACATATTATTGAGATGGATCCCGGCATGGCTTTTGGCACAGGAAGCCATAGTACCACTTTAATGTGTGCTGAGTTTCTGGAAAAGTACCTTAAAGCTGGCGACCATGTAATAGATGTAGGTACAGGGACAGGGATTTTGTCCATGTGTGCCGCATTCTTGGGGGCCCAGAATGTACTAGCTCTAGATTATGATGCCGTAGCGGTGAAAACGGCCCGGGAGAATATTTCTAATAATCATCTGGAGAAAATAATTAAAGTACACCAAAATGATTTACTCCAAGGAATAGAAAAAAAAGCCCATGTTATCACGGCTAACATTATTGCTGATATTATTATTCGACTTTTTCCTCAGGTCAAAAATTGCTTGGAGCCGGCAGGGCTTCTGATTACCTCTGGTGTTATCGGGGAAAGAAAAGAGGATGTGGAAGAAGCTGCTAACCTTCATGATTTTGCGCTGATAGAGGAAAGGATAGAAAAAGATTGGGTAGCCCAGGTTTGGAAAATGAGGGAGTGTTAAAGTGCATCGCTTTTATGTTTTTCCAGAAGATATGGAAAAGGACAAGGCTACTATTAAGAACGAAGAATTTAAGCATTTATCTAAGGTATTGCGTTTAAATACAGGTGATAAAATCGGAATATTCGATGGTACAGGTTGGGAATATGAAGGGGTAATTGCCAGTATCAGGGAAAAAGAAGCGCTAATCCATATCGAAGGATCTTGCCTTTCTCCTACGGAAAGTCCTTTACAGCTTACCCTAGCTCAAGGATTACCTAAGGGCGATAAGATGGAGACTATTATTCAAAAAAACACAGAAGTGGGGATCCATAGTATAGTACCTTTGGAATTAGAGCGTAGTGTAGTTAGACTGGAAGGGAAGAAAAAAATCGACAGAGCAAAACGCTGGCAAAAAATTGCAGTTGAAGCTGCTAAACAATGCAGGCGGGCATTTATCCCGCCTGTCCATGCTCTACAGACCTTGCATGTGTTTTTGGAAAACTTACCCCAGGACAGAGTATTGCTGATTCCCTGGGAAGAAGGAGGCACCCCTCTGAAACAAGTTTTACAAAATAAAGAAAAATATTCAAAGATATCCAAACCTGTCTATATATTGATAGGACCCGAGGGTGGACTGGATAAAAAAGAGGTAGAAAAGGCCCAAGAATATGGGGGCATTCCTGTTTCTTTGGGACCTCGAATTATGCGAACTGAGACGGCGGGATTAGTGGCTGCTGCCGTTGTCATGTATCATTGGGGGGACTTAGGTTGAAGAAGAAAAGAGCTTCCTTTTGCACTTTAGGATGTAAAGTTAATCAAGTTGAAACAGAAGCAGTAACAGGGCTCTTTAAAGAAGAAGGCTATGAAATTGTTTCTTTTACAGAAGAAGCCGATGTGGTTGTAATTAATACTTGTACTGTGACCCATTTGGCAGATCGCAAATCCCGGCAGATGATTAGGCGGGCTATTAAACTAAATCCTCAGGCTAAGGTAGTAGTTATGGGATGCTATTCCCAAGTATCACCCGCTAGTGCTCTTAAAATACCGGGGGTAGACTTGGTGATTGGAACAACGGAAAAGAGCCAAGTAATAGAGCTCCTGAGGAAGCTGGAAACCTCATCTTCACCCCTTACTGTAGTTGATAAGTTAGGGGAACATAAGTCCTTTGAGGGAATAAAATCTCATAAAATAATCGATAGAACCAGGGCTTACTTGAAAATTCAAGAGGGCTGTGAACAATTTTGTTCTTACTGCATCATACCTTATGCCCGCGGTCCTATTCGCAGTCGCCCTGTGAAAAATACTATCAATGAAGCCCGCAAATTAATTAATGAAGGCTTTAAGGAAATAATTTTAACGGGGATTCATCTGGGCGTATACGGCACGGATTTAACTGAAGATATAGCCCTGGATAGCTTATTAGAAAAGCTGTTGCCCATGGATAACAATGTGCGTTGGAGATTGAGTTCACTGGAGCCTACAGAGGTTAGTGAAAAAATGCTCACACTCATGGTGAAATACCCTGATTTTTGTAAACACCTGCATTTACCCTTGCAAAGTGCCCATAATGATATTTTAAAACTGATGAATAGACCCTATACAACAGAAGAGTATAGAGATATTGTAGAAAATATTAGAAAAAATATTCCTGATATTTGCATTACTACCGATATTATGGTAGGATTTCCTGGTGAAACTGATAGACATTTCCAAGATTATTTAACATTTGTTAAAGACATTGCATTTAGTAATATGCATGTATTTAAATACTCACCACGTCGTGGTACTCCTGCTGCTGACTTTCCCGGACAAGTATCTCCTGTAAAAAAAGAGGAACGTAGTCATGAACTACTAACTGTAGCAAAAGAATTAGCTACCAGTTATGCCCAAAAATTTGTGGGCACAACTTTACAGGTACTTGTAGAAAGGAAAACAGCAGATAATTTATGGGAGGGACATAGTTCTAATTACATAAAAGTAAAATTTACCGGTAATCAGGTTAAAAAGGGTGAAATATGCCCGGTAAAAGTGCTAGAATGTAAAGGGGAAGTATGTTTTGGTGAAGTAAGTATTCTTTAGGTTAAATACTCTAAAGGAGGTGTGGCACGATGTCTGATTGCATATTTTGTAAGATCATTTCAGGAGAGATACCCAGTAAAAAAGCTTATGAAGATGAAAAAGTATTAGTATTTCACGATATTAATCCAGCAGCTCCTGTCCATGTTTTAGTTATACCTAAAAAGCATATTAAAAGCATGGCAGATATAAAAGAAGAAGATTTGTCCTTAATTGGACATATTCATTGGGTTATTCACAACTTAGCAGATGAGTTAGGTTTACAAGAAGGGTATAGAATAGTCAATAATTGCGGTAAAGCGGGGGGACAAGAAGTACCCCATTTACACTTCCATGTATTAGGAGGAAGAACTTTGAGCTGGCCCGCAGGTTAATTCTTGACCCTCTACCTGTGTTGCAGTATAATAAAAGATGTGTAATTTCGCGCTTGAACCCACTTTTCCTGGGACACGGAATGCAGCACAGAGTATAGCAAGACGGTCGTTAGTGGAGGGAGGGAAAATGTATGAGTGAAATAAAAGTAGGAAAAAATGAATCTCTCGATAGTGCACTGCGCCGCTTTAAGCGTACTTGTCAAAAAGCCGGCGTTTTATCTGAGGTTAGAAAACATGAGCACTATGAAAAACCGAGTGTTAAGAGAAAGAAAAAATCCGAAGCAGCTAGAAAGCGTAGATATAAATAGGGGGTCCCTGTAATGAGTCTAAAAACAAGACTGGCAGAGGATATGAAGGCTGCTATGAAGGCAAGAGAAGCAGGAAAACAAAAACTATCAGTCTTACGGATGATTAAAGCAGCCGTCATGAATAAAGAAATAGCTAAAGGGCGCGAGCTTTCTGAAGAGGAAATGATAGAAGTATTGACTCACGAACTTAAAATGCGCCGTGACTCTATTCCTGAATATGAGAAAACTAATCGAGCTGAAACCGTTGAATCTTTGAAACAGGAAATTGCTGTTATCATGGAGTACCTCCCACAGCAGATGACTGAAGATGAAGTAATTGACCTTGTCAGGAAAGTTGTAAGTGAGGTTGGAGCCCAAACTCCCCGCGATATGGGCAAAGTAATGGGTAAAGTGATTCCCAGTACTAAGGGGAGAGCGGACGGTAAATTGGTTAGTGACATAGTTAAAAAAATGTTAAATGGTGAAATATAAAAAGCAGTCCTTTGGGACTGCTTTTTCATATTTTGTTTTGCCAATGTGTTAGTTACTGCTTTGATATTAAATTGAGGGGATTCGAATACTATTTGTGCTGATACGGCGCGAATAGTTACTGGCAGGAGTGCCGGTACGTTTAATAAAAGCCTTCATACCGGCAGGGCCTCTATTATATGCTGTTAGAGCTTTATGATAATCGTGCTCGTGCATTTCCAGCATTTTAGCCAGATAATATGTACCCAAATTAATGTTGTAATCTACATCATATAGTGCTCCCCCATCATAAGAAATCCCCAGTTCTTTAGACAATGATCGTGCCGTTATGGGTTTAATTTGACATAGTCCTCTTGCTCCGTCCCTACTAACTGCCTGGGGATTAAATCTGCTTTCAGTATTAATAAGTTCCAGCATTATAGCGGGATCAATACCTTTTTTTTCACTTTCCCTCAGTACTACTGCTACAATTTCCGGTGAGGTTTTGTAGATCGCAGTATATCTTTTTATTTTAATGAGTTCATTTTTTAACTGTAAACTTTCATCCTGCAATTTTATTAATTCATTTTGCATTGCAGAGTTCTTAAGATATAGATTGTAGGTAAAGATTAGAGCAACGAGGACAATGGCTGTATAAACTAGGAGCACATGGGGTACTTTTAGTTTATATGGATACATATCCATCACCTCTTTCTAGTTATTTGGAAATATTAGGAAAATAGTTAACTAACAATTACCTATTATAATCAAGGGATAGATTCTTGGCAAGAGAACAATATGTTAATTTTCTAAAAACTCATTTTAACAAAAAAAGGTGAGGCTCTTTATTTTGTTATGTGGTAGAATGTATGAGAGATTAATTTGAAACGGATGTGTCAAAAATGAATTTAGATAATATAAAAATGAAACGTATAGTTCTAGTTTTGCTTTTAGTTACTTTTTTAATTGGTGGAGTTTATACTATGCTTTTGGCTTCTCCGGAAGAGCTTGTTTATATTATACCAATTGAAAAAACTATTGATCCGGGCTTAGAAAAGTTTGTAGAACGAGGTTATGAGGAAGCAGAAAATCTGGGAGCAGATTTAATCATGCTAGAGGTGGATACCCCCGGAGGCCTAGTTGATGCTGCTATAAATATTAATAAAACGATTTCAGCCAGCAGTATTCCCACTTATGCTTTAGTAAAAGGTGATGCCATTTCTGCCGGGGCTTTTATCACCATCTCTTGTGAGAAGATTGCTATGCAACCCGGAGGGATTATTGGTGATGCAGAACCTCGTATTGGCACAGAAAGGGCAGATGAAAAATATGTTTCTTTTTTCGCCGGTAAAATGGGAGCAATAGCAGAACAAAACGGACGTGATAAAGGAATTGCCATTGCTATGGTTGATCGTGATGTAGAAATTCCGGATTTAGTAGCAAAAGGAAAGCTCCTGACTTTAACTTATACACAAGCTGAAAAATATGGTTATGCAGATTTCATAGTTAACAACCGGCAAGAGTTTTTAGACCAGATAGAGCTGGGGAATGCTAGAATCATAGAAGCAAAACCGTCTTTAGCTGAAAGTATAACGCGCCTTATTACTAGTCCTTATGTGGCCCCTTTACTGCTTACCATTGGTATAGCGGGAATTATTATAGAGATCTTTACTTTAGGATGGGGGATTGCCGGTACCATAGGAATTGCTTCTTTAGCTTTATATTTTGGGGGACATCTCTTGGCTGGCTTTACAGGCTGGGGTGCCATTCTCCTCTTTCTCCTGGGCATAATTTTATTAGCCATTGAAATATTAGTGCCAGGCTTTGGTTTGCCAGGTATTGGTGGTATGATTTCTATCGCTGTAAGTATTATAATAGCTGCGCCTAACTGGGAGGCGGGTTTAATATCCTTAGTTCTAGCCATCGTAGGGACAATTATCCTGCTGCTGATAAGCTTTAAATTTATGAAAAAACGTAACATTTGGGATCGTTTAGTTCTAGGTCTTAATTTTAAGAAGGAGGAGGGTTATATCTCACAAAGCCAGGATTTAAGTAAATATATCGGGCAGAAGGGGATTGCTTTTACCACATTGCGACCCTCGGGTACAGCGGAGTTGGAAGATGGTACTAAACTAGATGTGGTTACAGAAGGAGATTTTATAACCCGGGGAGAAAAAATAGTTATTTATAAAGTAGAAGGAATTCGTGTTGTTGTTAGGAAAAATAGAAATGAAACTGGGCAGTAGTGAAAAACTATAAATATAAATATAAACAAGGAGGAAAATAGTATATGGGACCTTTTATTACGCTTATTATCATGTTTGCCATAGCCCTAGTATTGTTATCTGTATTATTTAGCTTTATTCCGGTAGGTTTGTGGATATCAGCTCTAGCAGCTAATGTAAAAATCGGTATTTTCAATTTAGTAGGTATGCGTTTTCGGCGTGTGCCTCCCAGACTTATAGTTACTACCCTTATTAAGTCTGTTAAGGCAGGATTAAATGTAACAACAAATCAATTAGAAGCCCATTATTTAGCCGGAGGTAATGTGGACCGTGTAGTTAATGCTTTAATTGCAGCAGAAAGAGCCAATATACCTCTTGTTTTTGAAAGGGCAGCAGCAATTGACTTAGCTGGTCGTAATGTTTTAGAAGCCGTACAGATGAGTGTAAACCCCAAAGTAATTGAAACCCCAATTATTGCTGCCATGGCTAAGAATGGTATAGAAGTTAGAGCCAGAGCTCGAGTAACAGTACGTGCCAATATAGATAGATTGGTGGGTGGATCTGGAGAAGAAACAATCATCGCTCGTGTAGGAGAAGGTATTGTTACTACCGTCGGTAGCGCAGAAACCCATAAAGAAGTTTTGGAGAATCCAGATTCTATCTCCCACACTGTTTTAAATAAAGGCTTAGATGCTGGGACTGCTTTTGAAATTCTTTCTATTGATATTGCTGATGTGGATGTAGGGCGAAACATCGGTGCCCAATTACAAACTGATCAAGCAGAAGCAGACAAGAGAATAGCACAGGCTAAGGCCGAAGAACGCAGAGCATTAGCAGTGGCTAAGGAACAAGAAATGATAGCATATGTCCAGGAAATGCGGGCTAAAGTAGTGGAAGCTGAGGCCGAAGTGCCTAGAGCAATGGCCCAAGCTTTACGTGAAGGAAAACTGGGAGTAATGGATTATTACAATATGCAAAATATCATGGCTGATACCAATATGAGAAAGTCCCTGGCCCAGCCTGAACAAGAATCAGGTACAGATCATAAGCCTACCAAGTAAGTTTAAAAATAAAGTGCACGAAAGGGGGGTACCCCTTTGGAAGATTTAATAGGTATAGTTATTTTCGTTGTGTTTATGGTTTTGCGAGCTCGTAAGGATCGGCAACAGAATATGAACAGGAAGCAAAAAAAAGTAAAAACTGCAGCGCCTCCTGTACGAGAGTCGGTCTCTACTAAAAAAGTAGAACGGATTAACGATAAGCGGACAGAGCCGGTGTATAGTGTTAAAACTCATCAGGAAAAAACTGCTTCACCTAAGAAAAAAACCGCTAAAGTGGAGAACTTTAAAGCAGAACAAGTTAAAGAACGTCAACAAGGACAAGATCTTACAACCCTGAAGACTAAGGAAGAAGAACATAATAAGGAAGTACTTACCGCCAGGGATTTAAGAAAAGCTGTCATCTGGAGTGAAGTGTTAGATAAACCGCGCTTTAAAACAAGAAAACTTAATTACCGCTAATTGAAAGCCCTGCTGTCTATGAAACAGCAGGGCTTTTTCATATATAAATTAACTTTCAGTATAGTACAACTCTCAAAATAACAGGAAAGTACATAAGATATATCAGCGTACATGGATCATTTTAAAAAGATGGTGATTTTATGATTTCAGATGAGGTGAAGACAAAGCAAGATCAAATTAGCCCGGGAGTCTGTCCTCCTGAAGGCTGTCCCCCACCTACACGAATAGAGTGTATAATATCTGAAAAGATTTATGACAGTTGTTTTCAGATAGAAACACTCACAAGAAATATTACGATTCCCAGAACTGACTTTACAAGTACATTTGCCATAGGTGATATGATTTTTTGTAATCCTTTTAGCAGTATTTCCTGTAGTGAAATAGCGCGAGTTGACGTGGGCGGAGGACTATTCAATATTACCCTACAGATTAATATCCCCATAATTTTTACCAACCCTTTTAATCCTTCGGAAATGGTATTAAAAAACATTACTCTTATAAAAACAGTTGTTCTTTGTTGTCCTGAAGGTATTGACATAGATTGTGGGGATAGCAGCGTACTTTTTTGTAACAGTGAAGTTTCAGGGCTTACTATGGCAGACATAATTTTAACTAGTGAGATAGAAGTATGTTTAATTTTAAAGTGTTCTTCAACGGTACAGCTTTTAGTGCCTAGCTATGGATTTTGCCAGCCTGCACCGTGTGTTACTTTGCCAGGAGTTTGTCCCCCTCCCCCTGTAAGACCTACAACAACTACTACTACCACAACTAGTGGCACAACTACTAGTACCACAACCACACAGGCCATGTGTGATTGTTTTGCTACAGGCGGTGGCACTGCTGATTTACCTAATGATGCCTTCCCGGAAGGAGCTAGAGGAGAAACGTTCAATATTGGGTTTAATGCCTGTCCGGGATGTATGTTTAACGCAAATGTAACTTTCATAACAGAAATTGATAATGAGATAGCAATGCTTATGGGTCCGAATCTTATTTCGATGACTTGTAATGCAGATAATACCATGGCGACAATAACTGGTTCCGGTACTTTTGATGTGGGGATGGATTCTCAGCCGGTGACATTCATTTTAATTGTAAATGACCCCAACAATACTATTTCCTTGCAAATATTTGATGTAGGTATGAATTTGATTTTCAGCACTGGTGGGAGCCCTATCATGATATCTGGTGGACCGTCCATCATGGTAAGAGATTGCCCCTTAGGACCATAGGGTAAACAGAACTAAAAGCTGTTGATTATTCAACAGCTTTTAGTTCTCCAGTAGTGGTTCCAACTGGTTTCTCCAGATCCAACTCGGATTGTAACGCTGCCTAACAAGGGTTTTACTAAAAGTAACAGGATTTTCCCGCATGAGAGCTACCACCTTTTCTCCATGTTCTTCTAAATAAGCCTGTTCTGAGGGGTGATACTTTTCTTTGGTGTCATACCCAAAATTCCTTGCATCCCATCTCATAAAATAAGCGTGAAGTTGTTGGCCCAATTCTTCCAAGGCCGGCACGGCGTGATTTAAAACGAGAAAATTACCTCTGCTGGCCGCTTCTAATACAGTTAGGCCAAAAGATTCAGAATAAGAGGGACATACGAATAAATTAGAAAAAATCAAAAGCTCTAAAACGCTAGATCGTGGGAAACCTTTGGGATACCCCAGGTCAGAAGTGAAGTATATATCTTCACGCTGGAGTCCAAAATTATAACCTGTTGTCTTGATTGCAGTTTTATATAGTATGGGATCAATATCAAGGGAGGGAAAATCACACAAGATAACACTAACGCTTCTTTCCGTTTTTCTTTTAATGGCCCCAGCAAAAGCAGTTAGTTTTTCAAATTGTTTTCCCGGTGTAAGTCTCCCGGGATAAACTATTAGAATATCAGAGGAAAAGAGGTCTATTTTTTCAGCTATTCTTTTCAGAGCTACACTCATGTCTGCCAGGAGGTCCAGACTATTGTTCACTACCCGGCATTTACCTTCCGGTACATCATATTGTTTTGCTAAAGCAGGAATACCAGACAGAGTGGGATATACATAAATTGTCTTGGGCATGGGTGTAAAACGAGCAGAGAAAGGCCACTGGGGATTGGGAGGTCGATTAACAGGTAGTGAATGGGTAAATGCTACAAACTTGAGCTGGGGTAAGTTTTCCTGAGCTTTTCTCAGGGCTACGTTGTGAATAAGATGCCAACCTTGATAATGTATGTCATGCAAAAAGCACACATCTACATCAGATAAATTTTGTACAAAGTCAGCAGCTAGATGATCTACTTCTGGGAAAAAAGTATCATGTAACGTACAATCGGGTTGAGAGTAATCATGCCATTTAATCTGTTTATTGTTTATTTTATTTGTAATTTTACACCACTCTATTCGCGGGTCCTGAAAAACTCCAAACCGTTCTTGATCTGGGCAGTCTTCGCTGACTAACACCTTTATTCTTATATCAGTTTTAAGCAGCATAGTAAGTTGTTCAGCTACTATGTTTACTAAAGAATATGTTCTGTCCAGGCCATTAAACATTGTTAATATTCCTAATTTCATTTCCTCAGCACCTCCGTTAGTTCAATAGTATGACAGAGGGCGGCAAAAATGCCTGGTAATAATCAATAATCTCCTTTAAAGGTCTATAACAGTACATATATTGTGATAAAGAATTTTACAAAGAATCTTGAGTGACGGGAGTGGATGAGGTGCGAGAAATCTTTGAAAAAATATATGAAGGAAACATGTGGGGAGGGAGCGAATCTGTTTCAGGCCCGGGTTCTAGCTTACAGGAAACAAAAGTGCTTATTGGTAAACTAGAAAAATTGTTTTCCCGTTTTAATATCAACACAGTGTTGGATGCTCCCTGTGGAGATTTTAACTGGATGAAACATGTCAATATGAAGAATATAAAGCAATATCTTGGAGTAGATATTGTTCCTGAACTTATTGAACAGAATAAACAAAAATTTGGGAACGCACAACGAAATTTTTTAACCCTGGATATATCTCGAGAACCTTTACCCCAAGTAGATTTGATCATTTGTAGGGATTGTCTGGTTCATTTTTCTATGGAAGATATATGGAGAGCTCTCAAGAATTTTAGCAGAAGTTCATCCCGCTTTATTCTTACTACCACATTTACTGAGCATTTTATTAATAATGATATAAAAACCGACGATTGGAGGTTTTTAAACCTGGAAAAGGAACCTTTTAATTTTCCTAAACCTCTTTATATTATCAAAGAACATCCGGTGTGGGATAAATGCATGGCCTTATGGTATCTGGATAATCTGCGGGATCTCCTTAAGTAGAAGAAAAAGTAGTTGAAAAACACCTGTAGCTTCAACAGGTGTTTTTTACGTATCAACAGGCCCTTCTAAGGTGTACTTATTTTTTAACCAGGCCCTGTTGTTCTTATTAACAAATAGTAGGCATAAAATGTTTAAGAAATGGGGGGATGGTGTGTGGACGTTAACAAAAGGATGAAGAAATTTCAACATAAGCTTACGGAGCGTTTAGAGATGCCCAATGATGTAATGTTTAATTTACCCAAAGTTACCTTGGTGGGAAATGTACAAATGTATGTAGAGAACCACAAAGGCATTATTGAATATACTCCCAACACTATCCGAATTGCCGTAATCTTAGGGGAAATTGAAATAATTGGTAATGAATTAACTATTGGAAGTATAACTCAGGATGAAATTCATATTTCGGGAGACATTTTGTCAATTAAATATAACCGGTAGGGGGAGAAAATATGAATTTATATGCCGGTTTAAGCGGTTATTTAGAAATTACCTTGTGGGGTGACGATCCGGAAAAAGTCATCAATATGGCCATGAGCAGAGGTATTTATCTTTGGAATATAAGACAAAAAGATGATGGAACTTATGCATTAAATATCCGCTTAGGTGGTTATAAGGCGTTACGTCATATTGTACGACGTTCTACTTGTCGTATTAAGATTGTCAAGAAAAAAGGATTACCTTTTTGGATAATGAGGGCCAAAAGGCGCAAAGTTTTAGTTTCGGGAGTATTATTATTTTGCTGTATGATGTATTTGTTAAGTTCCTTTATCTGGTCTATTGAAATTTGCGGTAATAAGCTTATTTCTACAGAAAAAATACTACTACAAGTTCAGGGGGATGGCTTAAGAGTAGGTGTAGCTAAGTTTAATATAAACAAACAACAGATAACAGAAAAAATGTTGAGAAATATACCGGAACTTGCTTGGGCCAATATCTATATTCAAGGAACTAAAGCTATTATTGAAGTAGCTGAAAAAGAATTGCCACCTTCTGATGAAGAAAGAGAACCGGCCCATCTTTATTCTTGTCAAGAAGGCAGGATCGAAGAATTACTTGTTTTAACCGGCACGGCACAAGTTGCAGAAGGGGACTATGTTCAACGAAATCAAGTATTGATTGCAGGTTATACTTATCCCCAGATGGAGTTTGATGAATATGGAAGAGTGATACCGGAGGGGGAACCCCAAGAAGTTAGAGCACGTGGTGTGGTCAGAGCAGCAGTGAAACGTTCTAGAATAGGGCAATGTTTAATTAAGGAAGAGATATTGAGAGATACGGGTTTAGAAAATACAGCCCTTATGGTAAAATACAAGGACAAAAAAATAATATTTAAAGGTTCTGAGGACCCGCCTTATGAGCATTATCGTACTATTAGCAGATCCAAAACCATAGTCCCTGGCAGGATTACAGGTGATCCTGTCGAATTAATTACTATTGTTTATATTGAGCAAAATAAGGAATGCCTTAATTGGGGCGTACAAGGGGCATATCAGGAAGCCGGGCAGAGAGCTAAGGAGGAAGTATTGAAGGAACTGCCTTCAGACTCTCGTATTGCTGATGAGAAGTGGGAGTTGTTACCCAATCAACAGGATCATATGGTAATCGTTAAATATACATTGGAAACTATTGAGAATATTGGTTGTTATGGTTTACAGTGAAAGTTCCATCAGTGAGGTTTTTTATTCCTCACTGATAGTTAATTGGACGCAAAAAATAGCCAGAAACGATTTACATGGGAAAACCAATGTTGGTATCAGAAGAAAAAGTAAGTTATAATAATAAGTTAGAGTACGTAAAGGCAGCGAGGAGGTAAACGGTTAATTGACAGACCAAAACGAAACAATTTTGCATATAAGTAATCAGGAAGCAGCAGCCCTCTATGGTATGCAGGATGAAAACTTGAAATTTCTAGAGAATAACTTAAGTGCCAAGATAGTAGCACGGGGAGGAGATATTCGCCTTTCCGGTCATGAAAAAGAAGTAAAACTTGCTGCAGAGGTTTTTACTAAACTAATAGAATTGATTAGGGCAGGTAATACCATTGCTGTTCCTGATATAAATTATTGTTTACAAACTGTTTTAAAAGGAGCTGGTAGCTGTTTGACAGAAACCCTTAATCAATTATTACAAGTTACAGCTAGAGGTAAGCAGATTAAAGCTAAGACTATTGGGCAATTCAATTATGTACAGGCCATCAAAAAAAATGACATTGTATTTGGTATCGGACCCGCAGGAACGGGTAAGACCTATTTAGCGGTAGTTATGGCAGTAGCTGCTTTAAAGAATAAAGAGGTAAGCAGAATAATCCTTACCCGACCCGCCGTAGAGGCAGGAGAAAAATTAGGTTTTCTACCGGGAGACTTGCAGGAAAAAGTAGATCCCTATTTAAGACCCCTCTATGATGGATTGTTTGATATATTAGGTATCGATACTGCCCAAAGATATATGGATAAGTCCATCATTGAAATAGCTCCCTTGGCATATATGAGGGGAAGGACCTTAGATGATTCCTTTATAATTCTGGATGAGGCTCAAAATACGACTCCTGAACAAATGAAAATGTTCCTAACTCGTATAGGGTTCGGTTCTAAAGCTGTAGTTACAGGGGATATTACCCAAGTTGATTTACCTAAAGAATCTAACTCGGGCTTAGTTGTTGTACAAAAAATATTAAAAGGTATTAAAGGCATTAGCTTTCAATATCTTACTCAAGCTGACGTTGTAAGGCATCCTGTAGTGCAAAGAATAATTATGGCCTATGAGGAATATCAGCGCTTAGAAGAGGAAAGGAATGCAAAAGGACAATAAGGGGGAGATTACTATATCTGCTCATATGAAGGATAAGATTTCCACAATTACGAATGGTGTTTGGAAGCAGGGAAAGGTAAAGAATACAGCCTGGATGATAGTTTTGCTGTTGGGGATATTAGGGATATTTATCATACATTTCGTTCCCCCAAAATACTCCCTTAAGGAAGGGCAGATATCACCCACCACAATAAAAGCTTCCCAGACCATAACTTATGAGGATTCTAAGAAAACTGCTGAACGCAAACTCATGGCTGCTGAGAGCGTAGAAGATATCTATGTTATTAATACTCAAGTAATGACTGAACTAGAAAGTGGAATAGCAGACAATTTTAATGAATTTCGTGATATTATTAAAAGCAATAAAAGTAGAAAAGAGAAAATACAAAAATTAATTGCCCTCTTTGATATAACAGAACTTACAGCAGGAGAATTATTGGAAATTGATGCTGATAAGGTGGTTTCGTTAAAGGCGGAAACATTTCATCTATTGCATATAAATTGGGATCCAGGGGTAAAGGAACATGAAGTTGAAGATAAAAAGGCCGAACTTATGGCTCAAATAGATCTGAAGTTTAAATCCCCTGATCGTTATATAATAAAGTCGGTATTTAATAATATTAACCTGAAACCTAACTGCATCTTTGATGAAGCGGCTACGGTACGGGCCAAGAAAGAAGCAGAAAAAAATGAAGGTCCTGTATTAATAACCATTCGTAAGGGGCAGAAAATAGTGGGTGAGGGTGAAATTGTTACAGTCGATCAAATTGAAATGTTACATGCCTTAGGGTACCAAAGAACTACCTCTCCCTTTAAGACCCTTGGTGGCGTAGCTATATTTTTAATTTTAGTGATAGTCTTAACATATCTATTTCTTAAACGATATAAAGGTAAATTTATCTATAAAAAAAATAACTTAATATTATTGACGTTGCTAGTTTTCTTTATGTTGTTGATAACTAAATTAATCTCAGCTATTACAATTAGCTCTAATCCTGCTATAGCTGAGCTAGTAGGATATTTAATTCCTGTGGCAGCCGGCTCGATGCTGTTTGCAATCCTCTTAGATAGCAAAATTGCTATTTTCTTGACATTCATAGTAAGTATTTTAGTGGGGATTTTAACAGGTAATCAGCTATCTTATGCAATCAATGCTTTTGCCAGTGGCTTAGTAGGGGTTTATAGTGTATCTCGCTTTAGTCAAAGGCTTGATTGGGTAAAAGCAGGTTTATTCATAGCCAGTGCCAATGTGGTATGTATTTTTTCTTTGAGTCTAATTAATAATCTATCCTGGAAATTAGTTTTGATAGCAGTATTTTTGGGTGTATTAAACGGTTTTCTCTCGGTGGTATTTGCCTACGGAAGTTTACCTTTCTTGGAATCGGGTTTTAAGGTGACCACCAGTGTTAGATTGTTGGAACTGTCTAACCCTAATCAACCTTTATTAAAGAGACTGCTGATAGAAGCTCCCGGTACTTATCATCACAGTATTATGGCCGGGAATTTAGCAGAAGCAGCGGCTGATGCTGTAGGTGCGGATTCTCTGCTGGTTAGAGTTGGAGCATATTATCATGATGTGGGAAAATTACGGCGTCCTTACTTTTTCATTGAAAACCAATTAGGGGGAGAGAATCCCCATGAAAAATTGACACCGGCCTTAAGTACTTTGATAATTACTTCCCATGTAAAAGATGGTATAGAACTGGCTGATAAGTATGGGATACCTCCTGTAATAAAAGAGTTGATTCTACAGCATCACGGAACAAGTCTAGTGAGCTATTTTTATCATAAAGCCCTGGAATTGGGGAACGCTGATACTGTCAAGGAAAGTGATTTCCGTTATGATGCTGTGAAGCCGCAGACGAAAGAAGCCGCTATCATCATGCTAGCAGATACAGTAGAGGCGGCAGTTAGATCTATGACAGAAATTACTAGTGGTAAAATAGAAGGTTTAGTACGGAAAATAATAAAAGAACGTTTAGGCGATGGACAGCTGGATGAATGTGATTTAACTTTTAAAGATTTGGATTTAATAGCTAGTGCCTTTACCCATACCCTAAATGGTATATATCATTCACGTATAGAATATCCGGAAAGTGTACGAGAGGTAATAGAAGGGGGTAAATTACCTGATGAAGGTACAGATAGCCAACAATCAGACCAAGATAACAGTGACGAAGAAGGAAAAGGAAATAGTTGAGGAAGTTGTAGCGGAAGTAGGAAGACAATTCAAGCTCTCTGAGAACACAGAGGTCGGTATAACACTTGTAGATAATGAAGAGATACAAAACTTAAACAGTCAGTACCGCAGAATAGATAGTCCCACTGATGTATTATCATTTGCCATGGATGAGACGGGTACAGTTGAAACGGATATTACTTTTGTAAATGCTAGTGATCTTCATCTTTTAGGCGATATAGTAATATCTATGGAAAGAACCGTTGAACAGGCTAAAGAATATGGTCACAGTACGGAAAGAGAACTAGGTTTCTTAACAGCCCATGGAATGCTACATTTGTTGGGCTATGACCATACCACAGAAGAAGATGCTTTAATAATGAGGGAATGGGAAGAAAAAATATTGCAGAAATTAAAGCTAGTGAGATTAAAGATTTAGCAGAAAAATAAAACTAATACAAGACAAAAGAAAAGTATATGTATATATCATCTAGGAGGGGTAAGTATTGACAGGCACAATGTTCGTGCAAGCTGTTGCGTTACTAATTCTTTTAACCTTGTCAGGATTTTTTTCTGCTTCAGAAACTGCTATATTTTCTGTCAATAAAATGAAAATTCGTCACTTGGCAGAAGAAGGAAATAAAAAGGCCAAGTTAACTAGACGACTGTTGGAAAATCCCAATAAATTGATCTCTACTATTCTTATTGGTAATAACTTAGTTAATATGGCAGCTGCCAGTTTAGCTACTATTTTAGCCATGAGTATATTTGGAGCTTCAGGAGCAGGTGTGGCCACGGGAATAATGACCATATTGGTCCTTGTTTTCGGAGAGATTACGCCTAAGACTTTAGCTTCTAGAAATGCGGAAAAATTATCTTTAAACATCAGTAGCACCATAAATTTTCTGTCTATTGTTTTTTATCCCGTTATTCGCATCTTAAATATCATTACTAACAGCTTAATAAAAATGTTGGACGGATCAAATCAGGATAATCCTCAGATTACGGAGGAAGAGATTCGTATGTTAGTGAATGTGGGGGAAGAAGAAGGACTGATTGATGCCGATGAGCGGGATATGATAGATAGTATTTTTGAATTTGATGATACTTTAGTAAGGGAAGTAATGGTGCCCCGGATTGATATCATTGCAGTTAATGTAAATGAAGAGATAGATAATGTTATTAAATTAGTCATCGAGGTAGGTCATTCCCGGATACCTGTTTACGAAGAGACGGTGGATAATATAACAGGGGTTATCTATGCCAAGGATTTGTTACATCCCCTTTTGAATTGTGCTAATAAAGAATATAGTGTTAAAGATATGATGAGGCCTGCTTATTATGTGCCGGAGAGTAAGAAAGTTAGAGATTTATTTGCCGAATTACGAAAAGAGAAGGTACATATGGCTATCGTCCTTGATGAATACGGAGGTACGGCGGGAATAGTTACAATTGAGGATGTAATTGAAGAAATTGTTGGTGATATCCAAGATGAATATGACCGGGAAGAAAAACATATTGAGACTTTGAATGACGGTTCCCTGTTGGTTGATGCTCGAACATCAATATACGATATTAATGAAATCCTGGATCTAAATTTGCCCGACGAAGAATTTGAAACTATTAGCGGCTTAGTTTTTCATAGTTTAGGAAGAGTACCCCAAGAGGGACAGGAAGTAGATATTGATGACTTGCATATTGTAGTGAAAAAAGTAAGTGGGCGGCGGATAACTAAGTTGCATATTACAAAAATAGCAACTGAACCCGTAACGGAAACCGACAGTCAATAAAGTGAAACTTTTAACAGTGGAGGGTTATCTCAGCCTCCACTGTTAGTAAGTTACACAAAGATAAAAAAGGGGTTTAAGAGATGAGAGGAAAGCATATCAAGTGGTCTATAGTTTGTTTAATATTAGGATTATTGTCTGGTGTCTTGAGTTATGTATATATGCGACCCCAGTTACCTAAAGATATTTCCTTTCAAAAAGATAATAATATAGAGCCGGCTCTTGTAGAAGATGAAAAAGAAGTTCCCTTTCCTGGGTGGCAAGATAGGGAAAGAAAACGGCCTTTGGCTGTTATGATTGATAATGCACCGGGAGCTAGACCTCAGTCGGGTTTAGATAAAGCAGACCTTGTTGTGGAACTACCTGTAGAAGGAGGAGTAACCCGGTTTATTGCCTTTATTAGTAGTGAAGATATAGAAATGCTGGGACCTATCCGCAGTGCCAGAACGGCTTTTGTAGATCTCGCTAAGGAGTTTAATGGTATCCTGGTCCATGCGGGAGGCTCAATGGATGCCTTAGAAGCCATTAAAAATTATAAACTAAATCATTTAGATGAGATTTTAGGCGGGTCCCAAGTATCCACGGCCTTTTGGCGTGTACCTGATCGTTCTAAGCCCCATAATTTGTATGCCAGTTCTGATAGCCTACGTAAAGCAAGTGAAAAAATGAAATATGATAACGAGACAGCCTCTAATTATTTTCCCTATCTACAGGAAGGTGAAACTGTAACAGGCAAAGAAACAAATGAAATAACGGTTTTTTACACTAATCGTACTTGTAAAGCTAGTTTTCTTTATGATCCCGAAAAGTTAGTATTTAAACGTTATACAGAGGAAGAGCCTCACTTAACGGAAGCAGGAAAAGAAATAACTGCTGCTAATGTTATTGTTCAATTTGTGCCATACTTATATTTAGATGGTGATGGACATATGCAGCTGATAATGCATGGTAAAGGGGATGCCCTAATATTTAGGGAAGGAAAAGTAACCAAAGGTTACTGGGAAAAAGACCCCGGTAAAGTGACAAAATATAAAGATAGTAATGGCAATACAATACCTTTAGTTCCTGGGCCTACATGGATACAAGTGGTCAAGAAAGGTACGCGTGTTGATTATTAAGGGGTGTGTGTGTTGTATAAAGAGGAATTAATTAAAGCTGCCCAAGAAGCAAGGAAAAATGCTTATGTACCTTATTCCAAATTTGCAGTGGGTGCAGCCCTCTTGGGAAATAATAATAAAATATATACAGGGTGTAACGTAGAAAATGCATCTTATGGATTAACTATCTGTGCCGAACGTGCAGCTATTTTTAAAGCGGTTTCGGAAGGTGTTACTTCTTTTAAAGCTTTGGCAATCGTAACAGACTTGGAAGTGCCTGCTTCACCTTGTGGTGCTTGTAGACAGGTTATAGGGGAGTTTTCTCCCGACTTAGAGATTATCATGGCTAATATGAAGGGAAATGTACACACAGTCAATTTAGCAGAACTTCTCCCCCTTAGTTTTTCGTTGCATAAGAATGATAAAGATAATTGATTATAATAATATTAAGATGTTAATTGAAACCACATGGTAGAAGGGGAGGATATTATTGAACGATAAATTTCGTTCTGGATTTATTTCTTTAATTGGACGACCCAATGCAGGAAAATCAACCTTAATGAACAAAGCTATTGGGAAAAAAATAGCTATAACTTCTGATAAACCTCAGACAACTCGCAATAGAATATCCGGAGTTTTAACAGATGAAAATTCTCAAATTATTTTTCTTGATACTCCCGGTATCCACAAACCCCATCATAAACTAGGGGAACAAATGGTTAAAATAGCGTTAAACACCTTGAACGAAGTAGATGTGGTGTTTTATTTAATCGATGTCACTATGTCTTACGGGAGTGGAGAAGCTTATATTATTGAGAAATTAAAAAGCATTAAAACCCCTGTGTTTTTATTATTAAATAAAATAGATCTCTTGGAAAAGGCGGAAGTCTTACCCTTGATTGATTTCTACCGGCAAAAGATGGATTGGAAAGAGATTGTACCCCTCTCAGCTTTAAAGGGGGATAATATTGAGATGTTGCTTGATTTGGCTAGCAAATATTTACCTGAAGGGCCTCAATATTATCCTACCGACGCCATTACTGATCAGCCGGAGAGATTACTGATTGCTGAGTTAATACGGGAAAAGGTGTTAGAAAAAACTAGAGAAGAAGTGCCCCATTCAGTGGCGGTAGAAATAAATATCATGGAACATAGATCTGAAGAACTTTTATATATCGCTGCTACTATTTTTACAGAACGCAGTTCTCAAAAGGGAATTCTTATTGGGAAAAAAGGGGACATGCTCAAACAGATAGGGATGAAAGCCCGCTGGGATATAGAGAAACTATTGGGAAATAAAGTATTCCTGGATTTATGGGTGAAAGTGAAGGCCGATTGGAGAAACAAAGATGGAATTTTACGTACTTTAGGTTACTTAGATAAGTAGATAGTAAGGAGATGGGCATGAAAAAGTATGCAAGTCTTATAATATGTCTTATTTTGTTATGTGCGGGTTATTTATATGGTAATACACTAGAATATAATAAGGCAGATCCTACGGAGGTAATAACAAAGGGTATTGTTCTGAAAACTGAGGAAATAGTTTTGACAGAAGAAGAGCAGGAAATGTTTCCTAGCCAAAACATGCCCCATGATGAACAATGGTTTGTACAGGTGAAAATAACGAAAGGTCCTTATAAAGGGCAGGAATATGAAACTGTACATTATTATGGTAACAATCCCGCCTATGATTTTATGGTTTATCCCGGAGATGAGGTTGTACTAAGCCTTGATATTAATGAAACGGGAAACTTGCAGAATGTCTTTATATCTGATATAGCGCGAGATAAATCTGTATTATACTTGTTCTTGCTTTTCATGGTATGTATAATGCTTGTGGGAGGATGGCAAGGCCTTAAAACTATTCTTTCCTTAGTGTTGACAGGTTGGGCAGTATGGGAAATCCTATTGCCTGCTATCTTAGGTGGAAAAGATCCTATTCTGATTACAGTAATACTCTGTGCAGGTATCTCTGTCATTACCTTGCTTTTAATAACCGGATACACCCGTAAAACTTTTTCAGCCATTTGTGGAACAGTATTAGGAGTTGTGTTGGGAGGAGTCTTAGCCAAATATATCATT
>JAHDSB010000007.1 GCA_018433015.1 Clostridia bacterium
CAGATAGAAAGGTGTGTCTTATGACAAGGTATTTCCTTTTTCTAAAATAAAAAGATTGTTATCTTGAGTGATGAAAAATTACATTAAATCAGCTATGTATGGGATATGAAAGTAAGTGCCAACGTTTACTTGACTGTAACTAAAAGTAAAGGCTTTTTGACTTTGACAGTAAAATACAATATGATAATACAGTAAATATTATTTAAAACATACTAAAACTTTTTAGATTTTGATTTAATCAAAGGGTAGGGTGTAAAATGGCAAAAAAGATGTGTGAATTAGATGAAAATAAAGTATGTGATGGGTGTAATAAATGTTTATATTGCGATTTAGATCCCCATAAGATATGTGATAATTGCTGTGAATGCCTGGATGATCATGATTACAGAGCATTTAAAATACTAGAGATAGTAACCGATAAAGAAAAAGCAAAAAAGTATAGTTGAATTTAAAGTAATACTAATGATAACCGAAAAAATTAAAATAAAGGGGAGTTTATTTTATCAAAATTAACACTTCCGATAATGGGTATTATGTAAACTAGAATAATGAAATAATATAATAGGGGTCTATGAATGACTAAAAATGACTTAAATCTGATGTTTGTTTTGATAAATGTTTATTTTAAATTTAATAAAGAAATTTTATTAAGTAGCGCTCATTTTATTTAATAATCATTACTTAATAAACTTATCAATAGCGTTATTTAGTTTCTCTAACATTTCAAAGTCTTTATTTTCTACAGCTTCCACAATACAATGATTGATGTGATCTTCTAATAATAGTTTGCCTGCATTATTTAGTGCAGATCTAACGGCTGCTATTTGTATCAATATTTCACTGCAATCTTTTCCTTCTTCACTCATTCGCTTGATAGCTTCTGCATGACCGGCAATTCTCGCCATTCTATTAATAAACTGTTTTTTATGAGGATGATTATGTTCTGACATGAGCATAAATCTCCTTTCTTAATAGTTTTTTCATAATATTATACAATATTATTACTAAATTAACTCACGGTTATATTTTTCCAATTCCCTTGTAAAAAGCGTATCATTAAGATAATACCTCTGAGTGTTATATCTGCAGCATAAGCAAGCCAAACCCCTGCTAAGCCCATTTCTAACTTCATAGCTAAAATATAGACGCCTACAACCCTTATTCCCCATGTGCCGACTAACGTAGAATACATGGGGAATTTCGTATCTCCTGCTCCTTGTAGTGCTGAAGTTATTACAAGGGTTATACATAAGAATGGTTGAAAGAAGGCGATAATTCTTAATACCTTTACCACTTGAGCAGTTACCGCAGCATCTTTTGTAAATAATGATGCTAGGAAAGGTGAAAATATATAAAATATGATTCCAGCAACAACCATAATTCCTGCTGCTAGAAAGTATGACAACAAGCCAAGTCTTTGGGCTTCATCACCTTTTTGGGCACCAAGACATTGACCTACTAGAGTTGCTGCTGCCACACCAAAGGCCATGCCGGGCAAATAAGATATGGATTCTATAGTTCCCGCTATGTTGTGAGCAGCATATGCTTCTGTGCTTATTTTAATAATCATACCTACATATATGAGTTGACCTGATCTCATAATTAATCTTTCGACGGCTGCCGGTAAACTTATTTTAGCAAGGGATTTCAGCATATACATATCAATTTTCCAATTATCAAAAAAACTAATATATATCTTTGTTTTTTTATTCTTAATTTTATTAAACAGTAGTATAACGCCTATTATTCTAGAAATAGTCGTAGCTAAACCTGCTCCCAGGATGCCAAGACCAGCAAAATTAAACACACCAAAAATTAAAATGTAATCAAGGATAGCATTAATAAAATTAGCCAAAATGGCAATTCTCATGGGAGTTTTAGTATCTCCTGCTCCCCGTAGAGCACTAGACAAAACCATCATAACACATAAGAATACCGAAGGTACAGACACTGCCAAAAAATATGGTAAAGCATAAGCAACTACCCTATTTTCTGCACCTAATAGCATGAGTATCCTTTTGGATAACAGCAGATTAAGACATCCAAAGCTTAGCCCGATAAAGATAGCCATAATTATTGATTGTTGCACTGCGTTGTTGGCATTTTCAATTTTACCGGCACCTATATTTCTGGAAACAATAGCTGTGGTACCTACTCCTAGGGCAAGAAAAAATGCTATATAAACATTCATAGTCAGATTTGTAATCCCCACTCCGGCAATAGCTTCTGTGCCTATTTTCCCAACAAAATATGTATCTACAACCCCGATGAATACTTGGAGTATATTTTCAATCATGGCCGGGATTGCTAGAGTCATTATAGTTCTCAAATTATTATTTTTAGTAACTAAATTCCATGAAGCTGTGATTTCTCCCATAATTGTAGTTCCTCCCTTGCTGCAAATATCCCCCTGGGGGGGATATTTTTAGTATACTCTTTTATTAAAGCTATTACAAATATAATCTAAAAAAACTAAAAGCCGTTTGTTAACGACTTTTAGTTTTTCTTTTGATTTAATTTTAGTAAAAATTGTACTTTATCAAAGGTCGAAATAGTTATTATCGGATCATGTTTACCTGCTATTGATAGTTCTTTCCATTTTACTTTCCCGATATAGAATTCATTAGTAAGAATGTTTCTAATACTCATGGGAGAAAATTTCTTACCTCGTTTTGTTTTATAATCATGTTCATTTAAATAATTTGCTACTTTTCTTAGACTTTTTAACTCCAGATATTTCTGGAAAACTTCTTTGACTATAATAGCCTGTACTTCATTTTTAACAACTACAGGTCTTTTTACTCCATCATGTTGCCATTCATACCCCAGAGGTGTTTCACCACATCCCTTTATGCCTTCTTTTGTTTTGGCCCTTCTTCCCCTGGCTAATTTTATATTGGTAGACATTCTCTCGTAGGGATCTAGGACTTCCAAGATACCATTAATTAAAAAATTGTTCGGATCTTTTGTGTAGATACTATATCCTGGCTGTTCAATACTGATTACGTCTACTTTTAGTTTTTTAAATTGTCTTTTAATTATTAGATTTGTTGTATCATTTCTCCATAATCTACTTGTGTTTAATACAATTACTTTTTTTACTCCATTAAAATTTGTTATAAGTTGATTTAAACCTTCCCTTTCAATTTCTGTTCCAGATACCCCTATGTCTTTAAATATTTTCATTAGTTTAAGATTATGTTTTGCACAGAATTCTCTGATGGCTTGTTCTTGTACCTTTACTCCATAACCTTTTTCAGCTTGAGTATCTGTACTAACTCGTACATATCCATAAACCTTACCGATTTAGATCCCCTCCTAACTCTAGCTCTATAATTATTATATGTTAAATTTTACTTATTGTAAAGTGTTATTTATAACATTATACTAAATGGCCTAAAATTACAAAATATTCCTTTCAAACCCTCTTCTCAAAATGAGCTGAAACAAGCAAGAATATACAGTTGATACATTTGTATATCAATAAGGTATAAACCCGTAAAACTGGGCATTTGAGGGTTCTATATGCATAACTTAATAATAATAGATATTTTATGAAAAATGATATTAATTCAGGCTGTAAAATCTATAAAGGCTATATAAATTTATATTAGTATAAAAATGGATTTGACGAACTTAAATAAAAAAATGTAAAATCTATATTGTTATATATTAAAATATATCAAAACAAAATCTTACTAAGAAAGAACGTAGGTGAAAAAGTGCAAAAAATGAAGTTGATCATTCAAGAATTAATCGCAGGTTTTACCGTAGCAATTGTTGCTCTACCTTTAGCCTTAGCTTTTGGCGTTGCAGCAACAGGAACACCAGAAGGTGCCGTTTTAGGGTTATACGGTGCTATATTCACAGGTTTTTTTGCAGCTTTATTCGGAGGAACTCCCGGACAAGTAAGTGGGCCAACAGGACCAATAACAGTTGTAATAACAGCAGTTATCATCAAATACGGTATTGCTTACGCTTTTATCTCAACAATTTTGGCAGGTATTATTCAAATACTCTTCGGTTTATTAAAACTAGGTAGATTTATAAAATACATATCTAAACCAGTCATTAGCGGTTTTATGAACGGCATCGCTTTAATTATTATTATGACTCAAACTTCTTCAGTTCACGATGCCTTACTAGTAGTTTTAATGACCATTATAATAATGATAATTTCCAGTCACATTACGAAAAGTATTCCTGCTAGCCTTTCTGCCTTAATTGTTGGAACAGTGGCCGTATTGTTCTTACAACCTTATTTGCCCCACTCTCATTTTTATATTCCCTTCCTTGGAGAGTGGAGTCTAGTTGATAAAGTTAATTTTATAGGTAATATTCCTAAAGGGTTGCCTATGGTTCATATCCCCCATATTGACTCTTCTCTTTTAATTAAATGTATTCCCCCGGCATTTGCCATCGCTATATTAGGTGCCATCGACTCTTTATTAACATCTGTTGTAATGGACAATATTACTGGGAAAAAACATAACAGTAACAAGGAGTTAATTGGCCAGGGGATAGGCAATATGCTGGCCGGTTTATTTGGTGGAATGCCAGGGGCCGGCGCCACCGTTCGCTCTGTTATTAATATAAAATGTGGTGCTAGGACTATTGTTTCCGGAGCATTCCACAGTATCGTTTTGTTAAGTTTTATGTTGATATTCAATAAGTGGGTTGGTCAAATCCCTTTAGCTGTTTTAGCAGGTATCTTGATTGTAACCGGCTTTTCTATGTTCGATTATGATAGTCTGAAAAAATTAAAAAAACCTCGTGCCGAGGAATTCATTATGCTTGTAACTATGATTTTAACGGTAGTTGTTGATCTTATGGTGGCTGTAGGTGTGGGTGTAGTATTAACCTTCCTTCATAAAAAACTGTTTGCTAATTCTCTAAAGGAAAAAAGCATGGCTAAATAGTTCTGTAGATAATAACTATTAATAATATAATGATAAATAGTAAAACTATTTAATCTATAAAGGGATATAGTTCTTTTTAAGAATTACATCCCTTTATATTTGTAATTTTTCCTTTCAATGTAATAGCATATTTTTTTAGGGATAGGACAACCTAATTATGATCATAATATAACATTTATAATTAGGAGGGATTATTATTAGCTTGATCGAGTATAACCCATTTAGAGATTTAGATTATTTTTCTAAGGATATGTATAGTTTGCTCGAAAGAACTCCTTTCAAATTTCTTTATGGTTCCGGACCTAAAGTAGATATATATCAGACAGAAAACCAATTAGTATTAAAAGCTGAGCTCCCCGGAGTTGCAAAAGAAGATCTAAATATATATGTTGATGAAAATTCAATAAAACTTTCCGGGCAAACTCGCAAGAATAAGGAATTCACCGAAGATAATGTTTATCGTACAGAAAGATATTATGGAACATTTTCTAGGACCCTTCCTCTCCCTGTAGAAATAAAACCTGAAGAAACCCACGCTGAGTATAATGATGGAATCTTAACCATCACGGCTCCTAAAATACAAACCTCTAACACCAAGGGCAGAAAATTAGATATACAATAATAAACCTCCAGCCCATATATTATACAAAAATAGAAACCATATCTTTATACGGTTTCTATTTTTTGTAGTTATTGTGATTAATTTTTAATAGATCCTCTCTTTTCTATCCTTCTCTCCTGAGAAGCTAGTCTGCGCAAGGCTATTAGCTTGTCATGGTTCCCTAATTTAGCTTTGTTTAGAGCAGTTTTCAAAACATTAATGGAATGCTCCATATCCTGACGTCGTACAGGGAAAGGAAATCCATCTTTACCGCCGTGGGCAAAAGTATAACGCACTGGGTCCTGAAAAGCAGGCCTTTTACCATGGGTAACTTCTGACACCATGGCTAATGCTCGCAAAGTTCCGGGCCCTACGCCATGTGACTGTAATAATCCGACATAATTTTCCGGGGGTTCTTCATAAAGTTTATATAGTATTTTATTCAAATAATTCGCTCTAGGAATATGATGAAAGGCAGGCATTATTAAGTGGGGATATGGCTCTATGTTATCTTTCCAAAGAGTTAGCTGATGCGACGTATCCTTTGGTGATGCTGTTTTTTGAGTATAGCCCTTAATAATCTTTAATATTTTTTGAGGATTTTCACTACATAACTCTACGGAAGCCAGTCTGGTGGCCTCATTGTCATGAGAAACCAGGTTCAATACATTTCTATTAGGAGTCCCGCAAATTCCCCGATGGGGTTCATCTACATAACTCTTCAACCCTTCGCTTAGCCAGTGATATCTACGGGCATATCTTATATCCTGATTCATTCCCTGTTGCACTACTGCCCATTCGCCCTTTTCGTTAAAAACAAAAAAATGATGGTATAGCTGATAACCGTCTTGCACAGCCGCTGAATCAACTTTGGCTACTAAGCGGCTGGTTTGTTGTAGTTTCATTAGATTATTAGCAAGTCCGTATTTTTCCCCTGCTATACAGATTTCCTCAGGCGTGGAACGGGATACTTTTCCCTTTCCTCCTGCGAAAAATAGACCTAACTCGCCTTGGCTCTCATGTAAACCTTCTTTTAAAGCACCACATACCACAGTAGTGAGCCCCGAGGAATGCCAGTCAAAGCCTAATACACAGCCTAAGGTTTGGAACCAAACAGGGTCGGATAAGCGGCGTAAAACTTCTTCCGAGCCGTACTCATAAACAATAACTTGTATTATCGTGGCGCCTAATTCCTTCATTTTAGCAAATAACCAGGGCGGACAATGCCCCCCGTGTAACGGCACCTGGGTTACTCCCGTTCTCATATGCTCTCCTAATATCTCGCATAATTATTATTACCTATATAATAGAACAAATGTTTGTTGTTTGCAATAGTTTCCCCATAGAAACTTATTTAATCTTTGGTGATTTTCCCCGCTACAGCATGGACTGCCTCGGCTAAATCTTCGGGTTTCAACTGTAGTTGGTGCCCTCTTGCTCCAGCACTAATTACAATGTACGAATGCTGAAAAGCACTTTCGTCAAGATATACGGGATATGCCTTTTTTGCCCCGATAGGAGATACCCCTCCCCTAACGTATCCCGTTAAAGGCCTCACTTCTTTTAAATGTACTAGTTCTACTTTTTTATTATCGCTTAACCCAGCAAGAGCCTTAAGATTCAATTCGCTGCTACCCGGGACACAAGCCATGATAACACCGGATTTATCCCCTCTGGCAACAAGGGTTTTAAATACTTGATTTAAGGGTTTGTTCATTTTTGCAGCTACATATTCTGCGCTTAAATCATCTTCATTAACAGCATACTCTAAGCTTTCGAAGGGAATATTTAAGCGTTCTAGTATTCTGGCAGCATTAGTCTTTTTCAATTTTCCATCCCTCTTTCTTTCGCAAGTGTTATATTAAAAATTTTAAATTTATATAATGCACTAATATAATTCTATCAGTAATAGGGTAAAAAAAGAAATGCTCAACATCAATAGTTGAGCAATAATGCCTTATTTTTCTGTAGAAATCACTAGCTTTTGTCCATCACTTTTTACTATAATAGTCCCCATAGTGTCAGTTCTATATAGCTGTATTCCCATTTCCTTTAATCTCTTTATAGTATCTTCGTCGGGATGATCGTATCTATTATTCTCCCCTACAGATATTACAGCATATTGGGGGGATACAGCTCTAAGGAATTCTTTGGTGCTGGAGGTGGAGCTTCCATGGTGTCCCACTTTAAGCAAGTGGGCCGATAAGTCATACCCGTTTTTGAGCATTTCCTCTTCCGAAATGTCTTCGGCATCACCCGTTAAAAGGAATGTTGTATTTCCAAACTTCAATTTAAGTACGGCACTATAGTTATTGAGCCCATTATAATCATCACTATTAGGGGCAACAAATATTCCTGTTATGTTCCCCAGATTTAATTCCACGCCAGCTTTAGCCTGAATTCTATCTGCCCCGCTCTTCTTCACGGCTTCTATAAAATCTTTAAAGGTACGGGATGTAGTAGACGATTTAGGCATATATACTTGAGAAACAGGGAATTTTTCTAACACAACATCTAAGCCCCCTATATGATCTTCGTGCATGTGGGTGGCCACGATGGCATTTAATTCTTTTATACCCTGTCCTTTTAAGTAGTTAACTACTAAATCGGCATCGTTGTTATTTCCTCCATCGATCAGCATACTCTTATGGTCCGAGGTCTTCACCAATATACAGTCAGCTTGACCTACGTCGATAAAGTGTAAGGAAATATCGCCTTC
>JAHDSB010000079.1 GCA_018433015.1 Clostridia bacterium
TAGAGCCTCTTGAATTTCCTCTACGCTTCGACAATTTTTGGCTAAATCTCTGATTGTTGCTTCTTGTAAATTTTGCATAAATGGTCACTCCTTTTTATTGGTTATTATTACCATTTACACAAGATTTCAGACGTCCTCAAATAGAAAATTAGATTGCTATTGATAGTGCTATATTTTTATTATAATTCTTGAAATGTTGTTCTCTTGAGTATTCAACAAGGGTTTTCTATCTCTTAAAACAGCAAAAATATAGTTCACTAACTTGTGCATTACTACAATAAGAGCGGACTTTTTAGGTTTGATTTTAATCTTTTCTTGGAAATAATGTGCTAAAGTAGCATTTGAGTATTGACCATTAGATTTTTTCTTAATAGAAGCAAGAGCTGCCATATATAAAGCTCTTCTAAGATATTTTGAACCACGTTTTGAGATTTTCATTTTAGTGCCCTTAAATTTACCTGATTCATTAACAGACGGATCAAGACCGCAGAAGGCAATTAATTTCCGAGGATTAGAAAAAGCATGAGGATCTCTAATTTCAGATAATATCACGGCAGCAGACAAGGGACCTAGGGCAGGGATTGAACGAAGCAAAGATATATCTTCTTTTTCATTTGACAAAGCATTAATTTCGGCTTGAATAGTGTCTCGTTGTTTAATAAGCTCTTTTATAATAGTAATATTTGTTTTTAGAACAAGAACTGCACTTTTTGGAGCACAACTGAGATCTAAAGCACACTTAGCCACATTCAATAATTTAGAACATTTATCTTTAGCCCAGGTTTGACTTCGTCTTTTGTTAGGTGATGAAAAATTATCAAGGATATAAAGTGAAGATTTTGAAAACACATCAGAGAAGATATCGTGATAGCCTGGTAACAACTGTTCTAAGACACATGAAATATTGTTTTTAAATTTTGTAATTTCATCGGATAAATAAAAATATTGCCTACATAGGAATTTCAAATCTTCATGTTCAGTAGAGAGATTAGAGAACCTAATTTCACCTAAACGATAAAGAACAGCAATACGTTCAGCATCCAGTTTATCATTTTTCACTTTTCTAACAGAAAGATTCTTGATAGAATGAGTTTGTAACGGATTTACCATATGTACAATAAAATCTTTTTGTGAAAAGAAGTGGAAAGGAATCTTGGAGTAGTGACCAGTAGATTCCATTACCAATACAACCGGGCAGTTATATTGGTATTCTACTTCTTTTAACTTTTTTGCTGCATTATTTAAACTATCTAGATCATGAAATACTCTAAAAGCTTTGCCTAATTTATTACCAAAAGGATCAATGATAAAAAAATAACTAAAATCTTTAGCGACATCAATTCCAACTACCACTTCGTTGTTCAATATATTTAACCTCACTTTCAAAAAAAAGATAGATGTGCAACCCATAAAATCTCTAAGGATACAACCTTGCATGTGAAATGAGAATCCTATAAAGTCTCAACCAGCCAAAACATATACACTTAAAGAATGGGTTTATTGTCTCGGTTAAGGGAATCTAGCCATTAGAATGACTTCCCAGTCGGCTTGCTACATATATGCCACATCCAAAAATATTATATATGCCGGGCTGGTTTAGACTCAATAAGTAAAAAAGAAGTGCAACAATATAACTACATCTTACAAGGCGGCTAGTCCAAACCTAAGATAAGAGCTATCACGTTAGCCGAAATACACCGATAGGCGTGCCATCCATAGCGCAATTAGAAAGGGTGAACATAATGAATGGGAAAAAGATGGTTGTATTAATTACATTATTATTCATGGTGTCTTTCATGAGTGTAATTACCTCTTGTTCAAAGTTAGAACAAGAAGCTCAAAATGTCTCAGGGGAAAATATTAATCATTCCGTTGATATTGAGAAAGAAGAAGTGAAAGAAAGTAATGAATATAATTATGATTTACTGTATTCTTACAAGAACATTTCTCTTGGAGATACAGATAAGATAAAAGAGTTAGTAAATCAATTGCAGTATGCAAAAGAATTGTCTCTTGATGAAGTAAACATAGATGATATAATACTGAGAATTAATTACCAAATGAGTCTTACACCAGGGGAAGAATATAAAGTAAACCATACGAAAATGATGGCAGACATGGTGATACTTTTTGCACTGTTGGATGATCTAAATGCAATAGAATATAATCTTGTTCAGGCGGATTATGGTTATGGAGGTGTCCCTAAAACAAGAAAAGAAGCGGAAGAAATATTAGGTACAGATATAGGGGCTTTAGGAAAAACTAAAGAAACCTTTTTGTCTGAAATACCCCAAAAAATCACTGAGCTTGAATGGAATCCAGAGGTGATGTCGATTATTACGTATGATCACATCATGGGTTTTGATGAATAGATCGAATTGATTAACAGTTACATCTGTATATTTGAGTGCAAAATTAGCATTATATAAGGGCCCGCCGTCCACGGTGGTCTTTGAATTACTGGTCAGTGTACTTCGGCTACAGTAAATTTCCAAAATATGATAAAATATGCAAGTAGTAACCATACTTTGGGGATTCACAGAACGTTTTCCGAAATCACACGCGAATAATTTATATAATCTTGATTGGGAGAGTATCTATGGAAATAAGAAAATATCAAACAACTGATTGCGATGAAATTGCCCAAATGTTTTATAAATACAGTCCATTTCATTAACAAAAACGACTATTCCGAAGAACAGCTTAATGTATGGGCAACAGGGAACGTAGACATAGCAGCATGGAACGACTCCTTTTTAAAGCATTACACGGTTGTTGCCGAAATCAACGATAAAATTATTGCCTTTGGGGATATTGACGAAGACTATCTTAATAGACTTTATGTTCATAAAGATTATCAAGGACAAGGCATCGCGACTGCCGTTTTGGAACGGCTGGAGCAGCACGCCAAAGAAAATGGAGAGGTTAAAATCACTACCTATGCTTCCATTACTTCAAAGCCATTCTTTGAAAAGCGTGGATATGCCATTATAAAGGAGCAGCAAGTAGAACGTGGAGGAATTATGCTTACCAATTTTGTGATGGAAAAAAGCTTCACCAAATGAGCATTCTCTTTAGTTAAAATTATAAAATTAATACCCATAATTTATATTGTATGCAATACAAATCAAGCAGGAACGTTTTTAAGGGTGCGACGTCCTGTCGCCCTCTGAGTCACGGGGCGTGTAACTTTTGGATAACACCGCATTCCCACAAGGATGCGGATTAGCAGGTTCAACGTGGGCTTGCTTTTGGGGAAGGGTTGAAGTCCAGGGCCATATCCTCAAACCTAACTAAGGCGGCTCTTTCAAACCTAAGATAGGATCTATCTAAGGTTTGGCCTTAGCCTGTAAGGTTTGAGGGGACATTGGGAATGTATGCACGTTTTATGACATATCGTACAAAAGACGCGCGCCCTCCTTGACGATAGAGGGGTAGTGGCGTGTTTTTGAAGAGAGGGAAGATAGCAGTATGACTGATTCAGGATATCTTAATATAAGAAAGTTAAGAGATTTAGATATACCTATAATAAAAGAATGGTTGAATAAAGAATATATTAGAAGATGGTTTGGTGATTCAACTGAATGGCTTAATGAAATAAGCAATCGCAATAGAAAATATTATTGGATAAATCATTATATTATTGAGTATAACGATGAACCAATTGGGTTTTGTCAGTATTATGATTGCAACAAGACTGAAAAAGGATATGCATGGGACAATGAACCAGAAAGAACATTTGGTATTGATTACCGGAAGGGGTTATCATGATGCAATCTCAAGAATATTTATTTCTTTGGCTAGAAAGAAGAAAAGATGGATATTTGAAGGAGATTTCAAAGGATGTTTTGATAATCTGAGACATGATTATATCATGGAGCAAATAAGATGTTTTCCGAACAAAGA
>JAHDSB010000043.1 GCA_018433015.1 Clostridia bacterium
TGATGGATATCTTACACCTAAAAGTAAAAAGCCCAAAAAAACAACGATAAACACAAAGAAGCTGATCACAATTTGGGCGCGAATAAAGCCAAAAACTGCATTTTGCAGATTTTTCATTACTACTTCTAAACGGCCATGGGCCTCGGGATCAAAAAAATTTAAAAAGTCTTTTTTCATCCAAGGAAGGCGTAAGCTAATGAGAAATAAAGCGATAAAAATAATTAGTACTTCTAAAAAGATATTCGGTACTTTTTTTGCCAGGTTGAAGAAAAAAACTGCCGAATTTGCCAATAAATCTTGGGCTGAGTTTAAGATACCGTTTAATAATTGCTGTAAACTAGCTTGATATTCAAGGGGAATGGATTGGAGAAAACTTTGATATCTACCACTTAATTGTCCAATTTCAAAATGCATATCCCTAGTATAAGTTAATAGCGATTTTGAAAGACCAACAGCTTCTGTAAAGATCTTAGCCCCTGCAAAATAGCCTAAAACTAGAACTAAGAAAGTAAATAAAGAACAAATGATAATTACTGTATAGGAACGGGGAATCTTAGTTTTTTTGCTTATATACATGATGAGAGGCTCCAGTAGAAAAGCAAATAAGAAAGCAATAAGGAAAGGTAATCCAACTGTGGATAATCCATATAAAGCTAAAAGTAATAGAATAATATAAAAAACAGTTTTAAAAGTCATGTGCTGTCCCCTCAGTCTTAAGTTTATTCACTCTTATTCTATCAGATTTTTCATTCTGGTCTAACCTTATATTTTTTGCTACAATGTTATATGTTATTAAAATAGGTTTTTTTTTCTAATGAGGGAAATGGAGGAAAGAGATGAGCGACTTAGTTAAAACTGTTGTGTTGGGGATTATCCAGGGCCTGACTGAATTTCTGCCCGTTAGCAGCAGTGGCCATTTAGTATTATTTGGCAAAATATTAAATCTTTCTGGAGCAGGATTATTTTTAGATACTATGTTGCATTTTGGAACTTTGCTGGCAGTGTTTATTATTTTCTGGGAAGATATTTTATATATGATTAAAAGGCCCTTCAGTCGTCTAACTTTGTTAGTTGTAGTAGGGACAATTCCTACAGCAATTATAGGTCTGTTATTTAAAGATTTTTTTGAAGAAGTAGCTCAGACAGGTTCTATAATTGGCTGGGATTTTTTAGCTACCGGTTTGATCTTATGGGTAGCGGATGCTGTTAAAGATAAAGGGTTAAAGAATATAGATGATATCCGCTTTAGTGATGCTCTGGTGGTAGGTACTCTCCAAGGGGCAGCCATCTTACCTGCAGTTTCTCGCTCGGGTTTAACTATCGCAGGTTCTTTGTTTCGGGGAATCAATAGAGAGACAGCAGCCCGTTTTTCTTTTTTGCTCTCTATACCGGCTATTATGGGAGCGGTAGTCCTACAAAGTGTTGATTTGCTTCAAGGAACGGCTGAAACGGTAGGAGCACTATCACTAGTAGCAGGTACATTAACTGCTGCTATTTGTGGATATGCAGCCATCAAGTGGATGCTGAGGGTTATTCAGCGTGGTACCCTCAAAATATTTTCTGTCTATGTGTGGATATTGGGCGTAGGAATTCTCGCAGCCCAATTTATGGGGAAGTTTTAATCTGCTTACTGTTGTATATATACAATTATAGCTACATAGAATTCTAAAAGTTGAGGGGGATAGTCTATATGAGGAAATATATTATTAATGCATAGCAGAGGCTATTGCATAACAATATAATAAAAATAGCCTTTGCTAATCCTAATATTTTTACAAATGTTTAGGAGGGCAAAATGAGCTATCAGAATGCAGAAAAAATACTGCCTTTAGAATTGGTAGGATTAATCCAAAAATATGTAGATGGTAAATATATTTATATTCCCAGAAAAGAAGAGAACAGGAAAAGTTGGGGAGAGAATACTTCTACCAGAAACGAATTAGATTTAAGAAATTCTAATATTTACAACGACTATTTATTGGGTTTAGATGTATCTTCCTTAGCTGAAAAATATTATTTATCAGTAAAGAGCATTCAAAGAATTATTTTAAATGAAAAAAACAAATCAGCATAAAAACTAAGTCAATGTGGTTTAAAAACTGCATTGGCTTAGTTATTTTTCTGAATTAAGTTTGAGGTTTAGTTGCCTGTTTTAGTAGTATAAAATATATCTTGCCAATAGGAAATAATGATATGGGAGGAAGTTTTATGAACAGATATATTTTTAATGCATAGCAATGGCTATTGCATTATAGATAATTTAATATAGTGAAATAGCCATTGCATATCTGACAGAATAAAGTGCTGAAGGAGATGCAAATGAGCTATTTAAGAAAAATTGAGTGGGATATAATTCCAGACAACAAGCCAAAGGTGATAAGGAATTGTCCTAAATGTGGCAAAAGAACATTATTTTTAAATACTGAAAAGTTTAGGGTGAATGCAAATAAAAATCTTATTGATATTTGGTTGATTTATCAATGCAGTAAATGTAAATCAACTTGGAATATGACATTATATGAAAGAATAAAACCCAGGGATATAAATCATGAGGTTTATGAAAAATTTTTAGCAAATGATAAAGAATTAGTAGATACCTATGGATTTGATATTAGTTTACATAATAGGAACAAGGCTGAACTTCTTTGGGATTCCATAGGATATCATGTGAACTCTCAGGAAATAGAATTTAGTGAGAAAGAAAATGAGCAAGAAATAAAAATATCCTGTAAGTATCCAATACAATTAAGAGTGGATAAATTGCTTTCCCAACAATTAAATGTTTCAAGAAGTCAGATTAAAAAAATTTATCAAAATGGTTTAATTTATAGTTCGCAAGAAGAAAAGTTGCTGAATTCTAAGGTTAAAGATGGGATGAAAATATACTTGAAATGTTCAATGGAGCAGCTAAGTCAGTTAAATGGGGAATAGACTCTAAAGAGTATATTGATCTACGTTTTCCATAA
>JAHDSB010000055.1 GCA_018433015.1 Clostridia bacterium
GCTCAACGGGAGTTGGTAGAACTTGACCCTGCTATCCTACAGCTATTGTATCACGGGCATCTCATAGCCTGCTGATAAGCAATGAGTGAACTAAGCAGACTCACTTTAAATTGTCTGCAAATCTTATTATACGAGGAGTTGATGTTATGAAAGTGGTGTGAGCAAATGAGCCGCCTATAACAACCAATTCTTGAACGGTGCAAAGCTCCGCACAATATTATTAACAAATTTTTATGGAGGTAAAAAAGGTATGAATAATAGAATACTTTCCATTATGGATATCAGCAAAAAGAAAGGAGCAACTATTATTCTCTGCTTAGCTTTAGTAGGAACATTAGGAACGTGTGCGGTATTCGCGGTCGTTCCCGAAACGCAAATGACATATGTAGTTTCAGAAGAGGATAATAATTCACAGACAGCACAAATTACCCCTACACAACAGGAACTGTTATCTGAATATGGCAAATATGGCATAACGTTTGATAAAAATGGTAAAATGTGCTTCAATGGTGAGTTTGTCAGATATTTTTGGGATGGTGCAGAATTAGGCGATAACACATCGACTGTCCATTACGAATATTTGAATGAAGAAGGGACGATTGACGTACATACAATACGGAAAGTTGTAGATAACGGTGATGGGAGTGTAAATCTTTTTGGTGAATTAGCTGGGATTGTGAAATATAGTCAAGAGGAATTTAAACAAAGAAACTTGGCTGATTTGCAAGGCTCTTCTAATCCGGTTACATATGCAACCGGAGGTGTATTAAGAGGTGAAACATTTGCACAGAGATTTTCTAAGTATAAAGATTATGGCATTGAGTACAAAGAGCAACAACAAGGAAGTGGAAGGGGCAACGTTTATTATAATGGACAATTAGTAAAACAGTTTATAGACGAAAACAAAGATGGCGGAATATTTACCTATAAGTCTGTTGACGGTGGTGAAATTATAGTTCATACAATCTATAATGAAAACGGTAAACTGATTGGAGTTGAAAAAGGGAATAACTAAATCCCAATAATCATGGCCGCCCGGCGATACTAAAGATTTTGGCTCCTAATACTACAGAAGAATACTGATTAATATCTTAGCGCGTAAGCCTATTTAAAAAGCTCGCCTATGTTCCCTTTTTTGTGTATGCTTAACGACTTATGTTCTGCAAGCGTTATTTGGCAAATGAAAATCACAAAAAATTAATATAGTTGTGTAAAGAGCAAACTTGCCGAAAGGCAAGGATGCAAAGCCAAAGGTCTAAGGTGTGAGTAAAAAAGGAAATAAGCTTTGCCGCTATACAGTTTTTCATAAGTTAGAAAAATACGGAATTGACCAAATATTGCCATAAAAGTTGGACCTCATTTACTCCGGAGAACTTCTGCTACCTTTTTTGCTGCTAAAGGAGCATCAAGGGAGTTTCTTAGACAGCTATTAAGGCATAATGATTATTGGAGTCAAGAATATTATGCAAATTAAGTACAATGGCAAAAAAGATTTCTAAAGTTATAGAACACTATACAGAATAAGATGATCCCTTTGGTTTTGAGCAAGGGGATCATTTGTTTTTGTAAAAGATACTTCTAACAGGGACTTTCTGAATAAATACTAAAAATTATTATGACGTACTATGTAAAAAAGCGACTTAGTTTAAGAGAATTCCTGCGTTAGGAGATCGTACTATTATGCAATTAAGGAAATTTTTGTAGTTGTTTAATTCTCGGTGAAGGTTTAGGCGTACTATCAATTACTCCAGCTAGCTGATGTGTAGATAGAAAGATAAATTTGAAATTTAAGGGTTAGAAGAATCTAGCATTTTTGTTGTTTTTTACTTTTTTGCATGATAATAAGGTAATTTTCAAATAACACTTGACATAAAAAAAGTATTAATTTATCGTATAACTAAAGTTATATAACACATGTAATTTAAAAGGAGGTTGTGGTGTGCCACCTAAATCTAAGTTTAATAAAGCAAATATTATAGAAGCTGCATTTGAAATTGCGAAAGAAAACGGTTTTTCTGCTATTACAGCACGCAGTGTAGCAAAACGCCTAGGCAGTTCGGTTGCTCCAATTTATGTTAACTTTGAAACAATTGAGAATTTAATTGAGACTGTAGTTCAACATGTTTTTGCTATTTCGAACGAACTAATGGCGAAGCAAGCAGGACCTAATATTTTTGAAAATATCGGAAAGGCAAGCATAGAGTTTGCTAGAGAATATCCAGTTCTTTTTCGTGAACTAATTATGCAACCAAATAAATATATGGAATCTTATGAAACATTGGAAAAAACATTGCTTGAAGCCATGGCTGAGGATGAAGTAATGCGTGACTGGACAAGGGATGAACAAAAAAGACTATTATTTAAAATGAGAGTCTTTCAAACAGGATTATCGGCAATGGTTGCCAATGGTCACGTACCATCTTGGCTTAATGAAAAGGACGTTGAAGAGCTATTTATGGAAATTGGTGAGGAGCTTTTGCTTGTACAAAAGATAAAACGGGGGAAGAAAAAACAATGAAAAAAATAGTTATAATTGGTGGAGGAATTGCTGGGTTAAGTGCTGGAATATTTGCCCAGAAAAATGGCTTTGATAGTATTATAGTGGAAAAACACCATACTTTAGGTGGTGAGTGTACGGGCTGGGATCGCCAAGGCTACCATATAGATGGTTGTATTCACTGGCTTGTGGGATCGAAAAAGGGAACCCAAATTCATGATCTTTGGACCACCGTGGGTGCTTTAGACGAGGTTGAGATATACCATCCTGAGAGCTTTTTGGCAGTTGAACATGACGGCGTAATAGTTAATTTCTATCGTGATCTTGATCGGCTTAAGTCTAACTGGTTAGAAATATCCCCAGAAGACAAAGAAGAGATAGAAGATTTTTGCAGTGATATAAAGAAGCTACATTCATTTTCAGTACCATCAGGAAAGCCTATAGACATGATGAATATATTTGAAAAAATAAAGTATATTTTCTCTATGAAAGATGTTGGCCCTATCATGCAGAAATACGGAAAAATTAGTGTGAAGGAATTGGCTAACAAGTTTATGCACCCGGCGTTAAGGGAGGCAATAGCTTCATTTTTGCCAGAAGGAGATTACAGTGCAATATCTGTTCTTTTTCCTCTCGGTACTTTTACCAGTGGACAGTCGTCTATTCCAAAAGGGGGCTCTAAGGCATTAGCTAATCGCATGGTAGAGCGATACATATCTTTAGGTGGAACCGTGGAGGCTTCCTGTGAGGTGGTGGAAACATATATTGAAGGAAATATATTAAAGGGTATTAAATGTAAAAACGGAAAATCATTTGAAGCAGATTACTTTATTGCCGCCTGTGACGCCAAGGTTTTATACGAAAAGCTACTAAAGAGACGTTATAATGACCCAGAGTTTGAGAAAAGGTACAATAACCCAGATATATATCCTTTGGCATCAAACATTTATATAGGGATAGGCTATGAAGGCGAAATGAACGACATTCCCCGGACACTAAAATTTCCTGTAGAATCGGTAGATATTATACAAAATCAGAAACCAATAGAGCATTTGCAAATGACCCACTATGGTTATGAGCCTAACTTTGCTCCAAAGGGACATACTGTAATTACCTTCGCGATTAATCAATTTAGGCCAGAACTAGATGCGTGGGAAGTTTTAGCAAAAGATAAGGAAGCTTATACTAAGGAGAAAACGCGGATTGGCAAAGTAGTAATCGATGCAATGGAAACTCGCTTTCCACACATGAAAGGAAAGCTGAAACTGCTGGATGTCGCTACGCCACAAACCTATGTGCGGTACTGCAATGCTTATCGTGGAGCCTTTATGGGGTTTTGGCCTACTATTAGTGGAAAGGTTTTAAATCATACAGGACATATCAAAGGTCTCGACAACATGTTCTTAAGTGGTCAATGGCTCCAACCACCTGGGGGGTTACCAGTAGCGGTGATTACTGGTAAAGACACAATTATGCGGATTTGTAAGAAAGAAAAGCAGCAATTTGTTACTTTGTAAAGTCAATACCAGACAACAGAAAAGATAAATAAAAGATGGGTGCTAGTATTAGAAGATACAGTTATGAGTAATTGATTTAAATTGGCAAAAAGAAAAATATAATCACTTCAGAAAAGAACCAACTTACTTATTACTATATTGATCCCAAAGAAACTGTAGAAAATTTACTAAAACTAATTTATATGCAACACAATTTATATTCCTTATTTTTTTAAATACCTATTGACTGACGGTCAGTCTATATGATATTAATATAATTAACAACTGACCGCTAGTCAATAGGAGGTACTCATGAAAAGAATTGTTAAAGATCCGGAGATACGGCGAAAAGAGATACTGGATGCTGCCGAAGAGCTAATCAGAAATCAGGGATATGTCAATACGACTGTAGAGGATATCATCCAGCAGGTGGGGGTAGCTAAAGGAACATTTTATTATTACTTTAAATCTAAAGAAGCTATTTTAGAGGCACTTGTTCATTCCATGGTTGATCAACTCTGTGGAGAATATCAAAAAATTGCAGATGAACCTAAATTGAGGGCTATGGATAAGATGAGGCAGATGCTGAGAGGGCAAAATCGAACAGAAAGTGAATTGATGGAGGACCTGCATCGCCCTGATAATAGAGAACTTCATGAACGGATTAACATTGAAATTATTATAAAGATTTCACCTGTGTTCGCCCAAGTTATTGAGC
>JAHDSB010000153.1 GCA_018433015.1 Clostridia bacterium
GTTACTTGCCCAGCCGTGGTAATGATAATTTCCCTAGCTTTATTGTTCCAGACAACTTCTGCCCCTAAACACTCACTGACGAAGCGTAGAGGAACCATTGTCCTACTGTTAATGATGTCGGCTTTAGTATCCAGAGTTACTGTTTCTTCTCCTACCTGAGCCTTTTTCTGTCCTATGGTGAGCTTAATAATTTTTCCTTGCTGATTAATCTCTACCCTCTTATCAGCTTTTATCCAATCTACTTCAGCACCTAAGGCCTGAGAAACGAAACGTACAGGTACTAAAGTGCGGTTATCGCTATTAATTATAGGCTTTTGATCAGGAAAATTAACCCTATTACCATCCACATAGACTCTTATTTCTTCATTTGAAGCAAAGACCGGCAGGGCTAAAAATATCATCAATAAAGTTGATAGTATAGCTACTGCACTCTTTTTCATGGAATCATCCTTTCAATGATAAGTAAAAGCAAAAGAAAAGCAGGACTAACGGTCCTGATTATTCTCTGATTTACAACTTATTTTCTAATACCATGACCCGCCTGGCATAATCATTGATACCATCATCTATGGCTATAAGATATGATTTGATAACTCGATTTTCAGTTCTTATCCTATATGTTTCATTTTTAACTTTTGCTAAGTCAGCTTTCGCTTCAGCCACATCGCATTTCACTGTTGCGACATTAGGTTTTAACTCCGACATACAGCTTTCTACAGTTGTTACGTCTATTTTTATTTCTGCCGTATCATTTTGTAGATTAGTTATATTAAATTTAACTTTACTCATATCAGTTTTTAAATCTTTAACATCTGTTTTTACTTCTGTCATATCAGCACTCAGATTTTCCACATCTACCTTTAATAGAGATACATCAGTTTTCATTTCTGCCGTATCTTTCTTCAGTCCGACTACATCTGCTTTTACTTCTACCATATCATCCTTTAATCCGGCTACGTCTACTTTTACTACTTCCATATCGTCCTTTAATCCAGCTACGTCTGTTTTTACTACTTCCATATCGTCCTTTAATCCAGCTACATCTGCTTTTACTACTTCCATATCATCCTTTAATCCGGCTACATCTGCTTTTACTTCTACCATATCCTTCTTTAATTCCGCTACATCTGTTTTTACCTCTACCATGTCGTTCTTCAGATTCTCTACATCTACTTTTAGTCCAACTACTTCTTCTTTTACTTCTTTCATATCTTGTTTCAGTCCGCTTACATCGTCTTTCACTTCTTCCAGGTCTTTTTTCATTTCTGAAAAGCCAACCTTTAAATCACCTACATCTGTCTTTAACTCTTTAATATCTTGTTCCATGGCTACCACTTTTTCTGTTATTAAGGATATCCCTTGTACTTTTTCTAGGATATTTTCTAATAACAAACTATAAGACTTTTCTTGCAAAATCCTCTCCCCCTTTACACGGAAGTTTCCTTTTAATAAAGCTAACCCACAAACATCATACGAGCTATATTCTGACTTTTTGTTATTTTCTCTTAATTTAACGGAAACCCGCAGAAATTCTGCATATATTTTTTTAGTTTTCTGCTTAAGATACTTATTTAAATTATAACACTTACATAAAACAACTGGACACCGAAACATAATTTTTATGTCCATCTTTTATCCCCAGATATCTCATAGTTAACACTGCTAATTCCGCAGTAGTAATGGCTTCTTGCGGAGCTAATCTCAACCCCTCTGGAGTTAGTCTACCTTTTAATATTCCTATTTTCTCTGCTTTGCTAAAAATCTTATTTGCTTTCCGGCAATAATCGCACTTATCCCTATATTTCTTAAGCAACTTATTTTCTTCGTCACTATCCTCAACCTTTATATTTAAAGGCTCCAAAAAGTATGTAAATGCCCAAAACCTTATCATCCCTGCTTGGGGTGTTACTTCTAATCCCGCCAAGCCAAATAGTTGTTCCTGTAATGTGGGATTAGCCGGTTCATTTAAATCCCCTTTAACTTCAATATTATAAGTTTCTTTTAATTCCTCCAGTACCTCATTGGCCCAATGCTTATCTTGAGCTATAACTGTCCTAGGCATAATCATCATGGCTACGGATAAGAGAGCTACCAATATTTTTTTCATTTCACTCTTCCTCCCCATTGCTATATTTAGCCGTACCAGCCAAAAAAGCATCTCCCTGAAAACCAACAGGGAGAAGATAAATATTGCCCCTCTCATTATATTCCACTAATGCTTTGGCGACGTCCAACTTATTCTGATCTAAAATCAAAGTAATTACTGCTGGAATTGCTTCTCTTCCCTTTTCTTCCGGTACAGCCGATTCAGAATTTTTCTTATCTACAACCGTAAGATTTGCTAAAAGGGGATCTTCTTTGGGGCTAATTATAATATCATCCTCATACAAATCTTGGGCCTCAATAAATACTATTGCATCCACTACAGCCCCAGGTTGCACAAGATTGGCACAACTCTTTACAAGGTTAGTATCGACAGCAACTAACATCTGATTCTTTTCTGTCAATTTTGCTAAATTAGTTAACGAAGAACCATTTTCATGGGACAAGCGATCGGTGCGAATAATATCACCCTTACCAAAACCTAAATCTAAGGTGTAATACTTGTTTTTCTCAAGATCTTGTAAAGTCAAAATAGCTCCTGGAGGTACTACAGAACGAGGTCTCTTGGCCATTATCACTCTATCCTTAGTTACTAAAGAATAGGCCGGAATCTTCTCAACCGCCACTAAAACATTAATCATATCTGTGTTTTCTTTTATATATTGCTGATTCAAAGTAAACGTAATAACAAAGATGAGAAAAAATATCATAACTGCCAAAACTCTTTTCAACCATTTTCTTTTGATAACCTTTCTCAAGTATTCCCCTCCTTTTCATCAAAAACTGGCTGCCGCTATTTATATTTGCTGATGTGATATTGAACCTTATGAATAGTAATGGGTATTCCTTCCATTCCTAAAACCTTGGGTGCCATAGCCTGTATATATGTTTTAATATTTGCTACAACTTGAGGCCTTTTTCCGTCGTGATTAAATTCAATAGTAAATTTAGTATCTTTAAGAAATTGATTTTCTAAACTCGCATTTAAATTTAAATTCTTCTTAAAGTAACTGCGGGCATAGTTTTTTCCTTCCTCTTCATTTACAAATAATTCTCCTCTTTGTACATCTATACTAACGATGCCAGCAACTAAAGCAGCATCCAAGGAGTGCTCCACAGCTGAAATTACTTTTCCCCTGATCATCCAAATTGTCGTAAGATCAAGAAGTAAAATTGTAATAATCAGTCCAAAGATCATCCAAGACGGTGCTCGCATATACATTACCCGCTTTCTTTGATAAATTCCTGGGCCAGCCCTGATATTTCTACATTTACAGTGAACTTCAGCTCATGATTAAAAGGTCGTAAAGATCGTAATATGTAAGGAGTAGTGGCCCTAATCGTTACCATATCACCACGCTGCACTAATTTAGGAGTACCACTCACTCTTATTTGGGAGGTATCCAGACCTTGAACAGCTGCATATTTTAAAAATGTTCTTTCAATCCTGCTGTCATAACCATTTTCTATTTTCATGAGAGTGAGGGTTTCACTGCAAGCATTTCTGAGCTTCCAAGCCGTAGCCGTATAACCGGCAATATCGACCCCAATAAAAAATATAATAGTCAACAACATCATTGTATAGAGAGCGGAAATTAGACCTTCTCCTTTTTCTGACTGGATTAATTCCCATGATCTATTTTTCATCTTCAACCATTACACTAAAGATTCCATAGTACTAAAAATGCTCTTAGTAAAGCTGGGCAACCACCCGGTAATAAGTCCATGGGCAAGAACTAGAACTGTTGCTGCCACGGCCATCCAACCCATGGTACCTAAGAAATCTCCCCTCTCTTCCCCAATTCCTCTTATTAATTGTTCTTTTAATACTACCCCTTGATTTATTAATGTTAGCTGTAAACTTCTTAACATCTAAAAATACGCCCCTTTCAATAAAACCTTTCTACATAATTTGATTTACTTGGCTTAGAACTTCCCAGCCTTTCATGATTAGAGCACTAACCGCCAAAGAAAAAATGGCTATATACAACTGGTAAACTTTTTCCGGTTTAGACTTAGTAAGCTCCTCAATAGCTGACCTGCGCACTTCGGTAATATCACTTTCGATAATGCGAAAATAGTTTTCTGCCGCTTCGTACCCGTATTCAATAGATATTTTTACAGCAGAAGCAAACTTATTAACTACAGGCATCTTAAAAGAGTCAGCAAATAGATCTAAGGCTTGCCCCGGTCTCATACACTGCAAGTCATTAATTAACTTATCTATAACCTTCCTCATTCTAGACCCCGAGTTATCCCGGGCCTGCATAAATGCAGAAATATAATCACGTCCACTGGCGAAACTGATTCTTAACTTATCAATTAATTCCGGTAAATCTTTTTTTACTTCAGCCTGCCATTTTTCATATTTTATTTCTAATTCGTGGTGTTTTTGGTAAATTATTATCCCAACAAAGATTGGATAAAAAACAAGATATATCGGTACTCCTGTTAACCACGGTACTATTAATAACGGTAGTGCCCCCACTAAACCATAAAAAATATAACCGGCCAATTCTATTTCCGGCTTCCTGGGATTTCCCATAAGATTTAACATATTACGCATATCTGCAAGGATTAAATGTTCCAAATCTATGACATGCTCCACACGAGGTATCAAATCCAAGATATAGAGAGTTGCTTTGTTTTCCCTAACCCTTTCTAACTCTCTTTCCGACATAACAACCTCTCGAGCCTTTAGTATCATGTTTTCTGCTTTTTTATTTGTCGGAGTAAATATATCCAAAATAAAAACTGCTCCAGTCAGACCTAATACTATAGGCATTAAAAAAGACCATGTAGTGGTCAGCACAGATCTCACCTCTTCTCTAGAGCTCATCAAGATTTAAACTCAGATATTCCTCCCCTCGCACATAAACATAGATAGAAACAACTACATATGAAAAGATTAAGATTTTTCCCAACAAGGTATCTAAATATATATTTTTGCCGGTAGTAGTACTAACCATAGATAAGAGAGGGGGGAACATCCAAGAAACAGCTAAGGTAGAATAAAGTTTCTTTTTATTTCTGGTACTCTGCTCTTTTACTTTTTCTATGGCCCGTAAATCAAATTCTATAGCTTCTACTGCTTTGTCTAAAGCCTTGATAGCTTCCCGGGTAAAACCGTCATAATGAGCCTGTATCAGATTATCGATAAAGGTATCAAATTTGCGCAAATTAACTTTTCTTCCCATATTAATTAGAGCATCTCTGACACTACAGCCCAGGCCCACATCTTGTAAATATCCATCAAAAAGTTTTCGTATGGCTTCTTCACCCGTTTCATTTCTGGTTACTTCTATAGCTCGTGTAACATTCTGCTGGTCCGGGATACGGGAGATCAACATTCTTAAGGGATCTGTAAGTTTGCTAATTAAGCTTAGTCTTAAACTATGCCTCTTCTTCTTCAGCAAAAAGCGCGGTAAATAAAAACCTATAAATAAACCAGCAACTATAATAAAAGGATTATTAATTATTACTGAAACTGCTAAAGTAATTGCCCCCACAACAATCAAAATAACCATAAGTTCTTGTTGAGAAACCTTCCAACCGATAGAATTAGCTTCCTCCTGATATCCCTCTAGATTAAAGCTTTGGGGAAATTTAATTTTCATTTTACTTCTTTGCCAAAATCCTGATCCCTTCTCTTTAGCGAAAAGCAAATAAACAAAGAGAAACCATAAAGCAAAAAGCAGTCCTGATAAGACGGGTAACATAACATCACCTTCTCTAAATCCTTTTCCTCTCTACAGCAAGCCATCTTTGTATGTGATCTTCCGGAACCATATTAGACCTGAGTTTTGCTGCTAATTCTAAAGAAATACTGCCCGTCCTCTGATGATATCCTTTCACAAACCCCTCTGGGCTAAGGCCTGTCTGTACAAACTTAAATAAAGTATTATAAACAGGATGTTTAGCTCCCTCATAACTAATGAGTTCAATTACCTCTGTAATAACTCTACTTCTTTTGAGTTTCTGTTGAAAAAATATCAAATCCACCGTATCTGCCAATTGCCCTGCTATGGCCTCATCATTATAGCCATCACCGGCTAGTTGAACTATTCTTGTTGCTGCATTAGGAGCAGAGCTGGCATGGATAGTCATATAACAAAAATGACCCGTATTCATAGCTTCATGGGCTTGCCTGGCAGCTTCTCCATCCCGCACCTCACCCACGATGATTTTCCAAGGTCTCATTCTTAAAGAAACCTTGGTTAATTTGGCAATGTCGTAACGCTTCTCCGGATTTTCGTGATATTTCGTCTGAAAAGCAATGATATTCCGATAACTGCGATAAGCTTTTTTTCTCCTGAGCATCATTTCTGGACTATCCTCAATAGTAATAATTCTGGTATTTTCATGGAAATACAGGGGGAACGCAACAAGGGTAGTAGTTTTTCCTGAATTTGTGGCACCGGCAATAATAATGTTGGAATATGGTACTACATCTCGCAAAAAATCATCCATTTCCTTACTAATAGTACCGTACTTAATTAAATCTTCCGGAGAAATAGTATCCTCGGCAAATTTTCTGATAGATACACAAGTACTCTCAGTAGCTATTCCTCCTCGGTCTGCTTTCAAGACAGCACATATCCGACAATTTTCAAAAAGACTATCCACATGAGGTTCGTTAGCTGTCAATGTTTTTCCTAAAGGAATCAACATCTTGTTAATTATGTTGTAGAGGTGATCCTCATCCTTAAAACCCAGATCCGGTCGGTACTCTTCCTCACCATTTCTTTCGATGTATACATCCCGAAAAGTATTTATATCAATATTTGTAACGGTAGGATCATCTAAAGCCTTTTGTATAGGGCCAAAATATAAAATCTCCTGCTGAACTGTTTTAATTAAACTTTCCAATTCTATCCCTGTAATCTGTAAGTTTCTCCTTTGAGTAAGGAAATCTGCTATGGTACCTTTTAACTCTTCTCTAGCTGCAAGATTGATGAGGGATTTAGCAAAAGAGCTTCCATAATTATCTCGTAAATATGCCCTAACTTTCCTTACTACTTCATGCAGTCGCTCCGTAGATGATATATCAACATTTCTAATAATTTGCACATCATGTTTTCCTACATGCTCTAAAGGGTTAAAGACCATAACCATATCAGGTACAGCCTCCTCATAACTTGATCTTGGCTATTTGGGCTTCCTCATATATTAACCCTTCATTATCAAGCTCTTGATCTTCCTTAATAACCTCACTGCTAAGATTATGAACTGCAACACTTTTTTTCTTGAATAGTTTAAAGTTAAATCTTTTCTTTTCTCTTTTTCCTACATCTTTTGAAGCTTCAGCTTTCTGAACTATCAAGTGTTCTATGAGCTTTTGATAATTTAATTGTAATACCTCTACTTTTTCTTTGTTTCCTTCTTCATCTGTAATAGTCATTACCTGAATTAATGCTTCTAAATTATAGGCTGAAACTACTTTGAATTTTTGTAGGGGATATTTAAATATTTGATAGATACGGGTCAAATTGATTAGAGTAAATGCTACTTCTTCCTCACTACTAATAGGTATAATGACTATATCTGCAGTCTTGAGAGCAGAAAAAGTCATGGGAGTAGATAATTGTCCCTGACATTCCCATACTATAAAAGGGTAACCTTGTTTTCTACTCTCATTAAGCAAAGCTGCAGGAAAATGGAGCAGAGTTTCCAATTCCACTTTATTTGTTATGGGATTATCAGGTACAGCAAATATACAAGCGGGTAATACTGCTAAATTTGTGGAATATTGATGAGCATTTAAGCGAGTAATAATCTTCTTACTATTAAACTCTTTAATTACTGATTCCGTGTTATGTTCCCTATCCTTTATATCGGCTATAACACCTAACCTAGGTATACCAAGACAAGGTAGCTCCGCTAATAACACTGGGGAATACTGGGACAACTCTTTACTCAGCTCATAACTAAGAGGGGCTGTATTTAGGCCAGAGGGGGACCAAACCGCAATTGCTTGAGGACTGAAACAATGTTTCTGTTGACCATCTCCTGTAGTAAACAGTTAAATCACCATCCTCAATTTACCTAAATCCTTAATTTTTTTATTCTATCTTCCCAAAAAGATTTGTTCATACTTTCTCCTATTTTTACATCTAACTTTTCAATAATGGCATTTATAAAAAGCTGGGTATCCTCGCTAATAAATTTTTTCTTTTTAAAATAGACATAGTTTAGGAAATCCTTTTCCAGACAATCAGGGGGAAAAAGAAATGTTCTTTTATTTAATTCTTTTATTTCTCTCCCTATTTTTTTCATATATCCCGCTGCTATTAAATGCACATTATCTTCTGTTTCTTTTTCTTCTAAACCATAAGCTAAACTACAGGGCAACAAATTAGTTGTTATAAACTTGGTATAAGCTATCTCCCGCCACACCTGCTCATTATAGGTGTTTCTACCACAACAAATAAAAATGATAAAACTAAATCCCTTTTCGAATATAATGACCTTCCCTAACTCAGCAATGAATTCAGACCAATTCTCTAACATTGCAGCTTCACTAACGTTGTCATTTCTCTTCATGTCAGGCAGAAAATAAAGATTTTCCGGATAATTTAAAGTTTCTTGGACATCAGAATAATGATTAGCAACATATTTACTAGTATTAAAAAAACATTGTCTAATAAAACCATTGTTTCCTTGAGTATACATAGACAACCCATGGCTAATATTAAAATACGGATGTCTTATGGACAACAAAGTAGCTAAATGGGGTAACGGTGATACAGTTTCTATCAATAAGGTTTTAAATCCCTGCTCCGCCAGAGTTAAAGCTGTCAACACTGCTAGCGCCTGATTCACTAAGGTATCATCTTCGCTCCAAAATGCCACTATATTTGATTTTATATAATAAGGCTTATACAGTTTATTAAAACCTCTCCTACCAAATATACTTTCCTTTATTATCGAAGATCGCTTTAACCCTGCAATTTCACTTTTTGTGTTCAACTTCATTAAATAGTTCTCAGCATCTTCCTGTGTTTTTTCTTGTAAAATAAAATCTTCTATATCCTTTTCATCAAAACTATCAAAAAACCAGAAATTATAGATTTGTACTTTAATTAATTTTGTAATTAATTGATGATCCTTCTCTTTATCAGCCGGTAATAATAGTACAATCCGACTATATGGACGGGTTTTTTTGATAACTTTCAAGTTAGCAACTAATTTATTCCTGATGGCTGCTTGAGTTTTACGAGTAGCACTAAGGAAATATGGGCCACAGTTAATAATAAAGAGCTCCGGGTCTTCTCCCCCACCTTTTTGAGCCCACAAAACACCTTCTTGTAAAGACACATTCCGCCCCGTAATGTGACAATATTTATTTATCTCTTCCAGCAGTCTCTTATCATGTTTTATACAGATAAGATGCGTTTTAATCAGCTCCCTCAAGCTTCTCACTCCAAATAATTTTGTTCTCAGCGATTTATAAAAAGTCCCCAGATTACTATTTTTGTAATTAGCAGACGACAACTAACACTTAATTATTTAAATATTCAAATAACTAAATACGCAAAAAAAGTATTTTTCGTGCCACTCCTCTTACTTCTTCCCCTTTAATTTCAACCCAGGTAACCTTTACTTTCCTAAATAAGTTTCTAAAAGACAAGTTTCGTAAAGATTTTTCTTGCATTATTTTTTTTGCTAATTCTAAACGTTTATAATAAGAATTTTTTAATTTTTTTAAGATGTTTTTAAACTCTTCCACAGGTATGTTATCAAAAAGAATCTTCTTAATACCGTAGATAGATTTCAGCTTATAATAAAGCTCATTATTAAGATTCTGACAGGCAATAATAACATAACCTTTGATAACTACTTCTTTTACATTTATAAAGGACTTTTTACTCTTCTTTCTAATATTTTTTTGCATTACAACAATCTCCACTTCTTGTTTAAACAATTGTTTCTTCAAATACTTATCAAAAATTTGTTTAACCTTTAATTCTTGTCCCGTAGTAACTTTAGCAGCATAATATTTATTCATCAATTATCAACCCCTTTCTATATTAATTGTTATTTTTGTATATTTTGTGACTTATTTACTAAATTTAGTAGCAATTTACTTTTATTATAACATAATTCCATATAATGTCTATACTGTATATAATTATTTTTGTCGTAAATTTTTGTAATCTAGAATAATTTATAATATTTATGAAAAAAGATGCTGATCTATTATCAATCAACATCTTTTCTATTAATCACTTATCTATAATGGAAAAATTTGATATAAAAAGGAAGGTGAGTATATGAATGATATATTTATATTAGTATTGTCATTATCTGGTATATACATTTGTAGAAAAGGATTTAAAAAAAATAATATACAAAAATATGGTTTTTTATTTTTCTTGCTAATCGCATTTTCACAAGTATGGAATTTTTTAAATTTTATGTTTTTTTATGATATCGTTTCAACAAAAATTTCTGAAGCCCAAGAACTTACCTGGTACATAACTCTATTAAATATTCCTCCTAGTATAGCACGTATAGCGGCCTATTCTATTATCTGTATAGGATTTTATCGTTATAACACTGGTAAAATAACGGATGATGCTTAAGAAAAAAAGATGTCGGTCTATTTTTGACCAACATCTTTATAATTTAATACTACGTATAATACAAATATATAGAACTTGATTTTACGCGATTTTGATGTTCCTCCATTAGCCTCAGTCCTTCATTGTTATGGAAAACGTAGATCAATATACTCTTTAGAGTCTATTCCCCATTTAACTGACTTAGCTGCTCCATTGAACATTTCAAGTATATTTTCATCCCATCTTTAACCTTAGAATTCAGCAACTTTTCTTCTTGCGAACTATAA
>JAHDSB010000162.1 GCA_018433015.1 Clostridia bacterium
CATCATAGCCACTTGATTGTTTTTGGTCGTGATAGCTGGCGATTAAGACATTCATTGATGAAACAATCTAACAACTAAATACAATCTGGGGTGTTACACTTTTGCATTGCATTTCGTTACAGAAAGTGCTTGCAAAAAACAGGATTTTACACTAATAACAAGAACTATCACTATGATTATGATGCTGAAGGCTTAAGAGCAAGAAAAGTAACCTCGGAAACAACAAAAAACTATTACTATGATAACAGTGGAAGAATAGTAGCAGAAGCCAACGGACAAGGACAAGTAACAGCCCAAAATATCTGGGGTAACAAAATCTTAGCCAGAAAAATAGGGAGCAATATGTACTACTACCTCACCAATGGACACGGTGACGTAGTGCAAATAGTGGACGAAAATGGTAATATTGTAAATAGTTATAACTATGATGAATGGGGAAATATCCTTAATCAGACAGAACAAATCTCCAACCCAATCAAGTATGCAGGAGAATATTATGATGAAGAAAGCGGACTGTACTATCTACGTGCTAGATATTACGATGCACAATAGGGAGATTTATCAGCAGGGATAGCTACGAAGGCGATATTAGCAATCCGCTGAGTTTGAACCAGTACGCTTATTGTGTAAATAATCCGTTGATTTATATAGATCCAAGTGGACATATTACCGTTGGGTTACGTGACTCTATTGTTTTATCAAGGGGCGATAGCATAAGTTGGGATTCTAGTAAAGGGATAGCAACAGCTACGATAAATGGAGTTACGCAAAGCTTTACTGTTGGTGCAGATTCTAATGTTTGGATTGAAAATGGTCGAATAATGATGGACCAAAAGTATTTCTATGTGAGGTTTGGTTCTGTTTCTAAAGTGGTTACAAACTATATAGCTAGTCATCTAGATGAAATGGGATACGCTAAGGATGACCCTGTTGGTAATTTCTTAATTGATACTGCAGCAACGGTTGGATTAGGAACTTCCATAAATCTTGCTAAGAATGCTTTTACGAAGGTTGGGAAAGTTACCATCAAAGAAGTAGGTTCATCCTTGCCGAGAGTAAATATACAGTTATTTGCTAAAAAAGGTGATATTAAACAAATTGAATCAGTGGCAAAATATTTTAAAATGACTCCTCAACAAAGGAGAGCATTTGGGGATTATGTAGAAAGTCTGAAAGATTTAGTTCCAAATAATAAGAACTTTTCTTATCAGCAACTAAAAGAAATCGCAAAAGAATTCTTAGGAGTGAATTGATATGATTGGCTCTGGCAATTGCAGTCTTGTAATTAGGGGAACTGAGTTAAACTTTAATGAAATAGAAAAAAATCTCAAAATAAAGCCATCAAGGCTAGTTACCAAAGGAGAAGTTATTAGTAAAGTTATTGGAAAAAGCCAATATGATTTATGGATATACGATTTAAAGTTTGAAGAGCTAAAAAAAACTGATCAAGACTTAAAAAAATTATTATCAATACTTAATCCTTATAAGTCATACATACAATATATAGCAAAACATGCAGATGTTAGAATTAAATGCTATGTTCAATCAGATTATGCCCAAATCAATTTTGAGCTATCACCAAATGTAATAGCAGAAATAGCAGATATGAACATTAAACTTGAAATTTCGATTCTATCATGGGGAAGAGTAAAATACTAATTTATTATTTTACAACTATTTTATCATCCGGTTACTTAGTAACTAATAATATTATTAAGGATGATTAGCTGGTATATACTTAAGAAAGTTGAACTTATTAACTAGGCTTAAAGTGATATTGAGTGAATTAAAAACGAAATATTAATAGAAATTTATGAATGATGGAAAATTGTTTTACCATCACTTTTTTTCTACGGTATACCCATTATCTAGTAAAGTAACTATAACTGCTATATATATAAACTTTGTAAGCTATATATGATGTTTTTTAGTCTTTACCAACAGCAAGAACTATCACTATGACTATGATGCCGAAGGTTTAAGAGCAAGAAAAATAACCCCAAAAACAACAACCAACTACTACTATGATAACAACGGAAGAATAGTAGCAGAAGAAAACGGACAAGGACAAGTAACAGCGCAAAATATCTGGGGTAACAGAATCTTAGCCAGAAAAATAAGGAGTAATATGTACTACTACCTAACCAATGGACACGGTGACGTAGTGCAAATAGTGGACGAAAATGGTAATATTGTAAATAGCTATAACTATGACGAATTTAAATATGCAGGATAATATTATGATGAAGGAAGCGGACTGTACTATCTACGAGCTAGATACTACGATCCCACCATAGGGAGATTTATCAGCTGAGACAGCTATGAAGGTGATATTAGCAATCCGTTGAGCTTGAACCTCTATGCATATTGTGCAAATAATCCACTTATATATAGAGATGGAAGTGGATTATTTAGATATTAATGGTTACGGTTGCAAGTTAAATGATAATACATTAATAGATGGTATGGTTGAGTTCTTTAAACCAGTCCAGATAATCCATTTGATATGGCAATGTTGCAGGTTGAAGCTTCATCACCACAAGGTATTGTTGTTGGTGCAGTAGGAATAGCAGGTAGAAAAATAGGTGTTAAGGTTATTAAATTAGGCGGAAAATATGGTGATGATGCTATTAAGTATTTGTCTAAGACAAAATATGGGAAGAAACTTAAGTGGTTAAATAAGGGAACGGGTAATGATGTTCTATTTGTACAGAAGGGCGTTTCTCAATTCTTTAGTAAGTAAGGTAAGTTTAAAGGTGCTTCAATAGCAGATGTTGCAGAACAGTTAAAAGCAGGAAGTCTGTCTCCTGATGATTTACCTATTGAATATATAGTACGAGATGGACAGAAGATTACATTAAACAATCGCTCGTTGACAGCCCTAAGTTAAGCAGGTTTAGAACCGACAGTTCTAATTGATAAGACTGGGAATGCTTGCTTAGAAAAACAGTTGACTGAGAGGTTGCTAGAAATGGGAAGTCCAAGCTCGTCGATGTATATTAGAACAATAAAAGAGACGGTAGATTTACCATAAAGAAATGGAGGATATATTGATTTCAGTTTGCTTTGAAACTGTGTATGGGTTTTTATATACGGAGTCAGAATATATAAGTACTTTAGACTATGTTCATGGATGTGTTGAAATTGAGAATTCTCAATGGAAAGAATCGTTCAGACAGAAATATATCAGGTAGCAAGGCGATAGAACATTCCATTAACACCGGTAAAGCAGAACTAGATGAGCATCAAGTAAAACTGTCCAAGCATGAAGGAACATTCAAGAAAATAGCTAAATAGATAGAGGAAGATATTAATACTGCTTCCAATTTATAATATAAAGGGATAGTGAAATAAATAAAGGAATAAAAATTAGTCGAGGTGTTGCCTCGGCTTTTTTCTTTGTGTTTTGAAAATGAGCAATAATAAATAATTTATAATAAATAAAAAATTTCAAAATAACCTAAATAATCACAAAAACATGAATTGCAAGCATAAAAAATTAAGTTTGAGGACGGGATTTAGTTAAAATACGTACATTTGCCAATAGAGGGATTATATGGTAGAACTATAGTGACAACAAAATTAAGATTACTTTTCAGGTGAAAAGGGAAACCGGTTAAAATCCGGTACGGACCCGCCGCTGTAATCGATGACGAATCTCCGTAATGCCACTGTTCGGTAACTAAAAGCCGGATGGGAAGGTGGGGGAGGAGGATGAATCGGGAGTCAGAAGACCTGCCTGAAAAGTGAGCGAATGTCCAGGGAAGGATAATTGCTCTTCATGATTTTTAGACTTGTGATACTTTAGTACAAGCCTAAGAGCGATTACCCCTGGCTGACAGCTGAGGGGATTTTTATTTATTAGGTTTCAAAGGATAATAAAAAAAGGGAGGAAATGTAATGAAAAAAGTATTATGTGGTACATTATTAGTTTTCTTTGTGTTAAGTATTTTTGCTGTTAATACGTTTGCTGCTACGTATCAGTTTATTTCATTCACTGATTCTAATGATTTTACAATAGTTAAACAGGATACGGGTATTACCGAAAATATAAGTGTAGTTGGCTATAAAGCTGATTATACAAGTGAACCTGTAAATGCTACCTGGACCACTTCTAACAGTAATGTAGCTAAATTTTTAGTAAATGGTCAAGAAGTAGTATCAGCAACTGGTTCAAATGTAACGGTCAAATTGGTAGGAGTAGGGGAAGCTGTAATTACCGCAACTTACGATTCATTGACAGTACCCAGCAATATTGTAGTTGAAGACAAAAACGCTGTTCCCAAGAATGTAGTTCCCTCAGATATTGTTGTAAACGTTGATGGTATAGATGCACCTGATACGATTTTTAATGGAAATAATGGATTAATCACTTGCTTTGACATTGCAGATGTTGTTAATACCAAGGGTCAAGGTTCTGCTGATGTATTAACAAAAGATGTAACAGCTCTGCATGCCTTGTTGTATGCCTTAGAAGTAGAGAATGATGATGATAATGTAGTAGATATGACTGATCCGGCTTGGGATTGGGATTGGGTAACTCCTAGTAGAGTAACCGTTAGCAGTGAAGGAACGTATGTAGAAAAAATCGCCGGAGACGATGGATATACTGGATACCCCAATGGCTGGCAATTTAAAGTAGGGGGAGTGAATGGCACATCACCTGAAAAAGCAGCTTCCATTCTCAAATTAGAAGATAATAAATCAACTGCCTGGAAATTTACTACTTACCCTTGGAATTAATGCAGGGAAATAAACTAAATCGTTGTTTTGATTAAGTAAAAATTATCCTTTGAAAACTGTAAATATCAAAACTACTTGTGAGAAAACACAAGTAGTTTTTGATGTTTATAAATATAAGGAAGAAAGAGCTATAAAAGTAAAAAATAAACAGGAAGGAGAAGTGAGATGGTGAAGTCTATGAGAATGGGCTTAAGTATAACTCTAATAATAATCATGTTGTTTAGTTGCATCTCTCCAGTATTAGCATTTGATCTAACTGTCAGTCCAGTCCAGGATCAGTATAAAAGCGGCGAAATAGTAACAATTAAAGCAGAGGGATTTCCAGGTGGTGAAATTCCGAAAAAACTTCAGTGGTTGGAAGATTATCAGGGGGGAGACCAGGAGTTAGAGGGGGCAAAAAACAACATTTTAGAGTATCTCATTCCCGAAAATAACTCTGGGAAGAAGATGGAAAGTGTTGTTTCCTGTGTATATCAAGAGGAAAAAGAATCTGTAAAACTCCCAATTGACCCTGAGATAAAAAAGGAAGTAGAGACTGAGGAAGAAACAAAAAGATTGGAAGCAGTAGAATTTTATCCATATAATGGTAATAAAAATGTACCAGTAGATAGTGAAATCTATATATTATTTAATCAACCGGTAGAAATAGATCCGAATGCACAGACTTCATATCACAAAATACAGTGCCCCTCTGGGGAATATAATGAAAATTATAGGACAGAGTGCATAGTGAGAGTAGATCCGGATAACGCCCGCAAGGTAATTTTTCCGTTAGGGGATACAGTAGATAACAAATTGCCTTATGGTAAAAGATGCGTAATGGAATTAATGGGAAAAAATATAAGATCAAAAGCTGACCCAACTGATTATTATAGACAAATAAAGGAGTGTCCGATTCCAGTTTTTACAACGTGGATATTTCATACAGCCCCGGAGCCCACTAACATACATTTAGCAGTAGAACCGGCTAAACCGGAATATGAAAGTGGAGAAGAAATAACAATTAAAGCCACAGTTGATGGAGAAACAGATATCAGTGCAGGCTTTAGTTGGTGGTATGAAGACAGTGAGGCTAAACGAACAGATATAGCGGGCGAGGGAAGTACAGTTATCTTCAATTTACCGGAGAATACAAGTGATGCTAATGCTCAAATAATTATCCATGGCAAATATAACGGTAAAGAAGAGAAATTACAAATAATTATTAGGCCGGAAGATTCTCGGAAACTATTTATTAAAAAGATGTATCCCAATCACAATGCTACGAAGGTGGAATTAGAACCTGAAATATACCTGGAGTTTAATAAGCCAGTGAAATTGATCAATCCGGCAAAAAACTACTATAAACTCCAGTATTTTCATAGCGATAGCCCCACTAGCCTTGAGAACTATAATGAAAACTATCAAACAGAATGTCTATTGGAAATAGATGAAGCTGATCCCCGGCTAGTTTGCTTTAAGATAGGTGAGAGTCGGGACAACAAGTTGTTGCAAGATTATAAGTATCAAATCACCTTACCGGAAAATATACTCTGTGCCCGGGATGAACCGGAAGAAATAGCTCCTGGCATCCTTAATACTGATGAGAGTAGGTACTGGCAATTCGATACTTTCACCGGTCTAGCCAGACCTCATACCATGGACTTTTTTGTAGATAAAAAGTTCATATATTATGATGAAAAAGTGGCCCTCGATATTGAGCTAAAAGATGCTTATGGAAAAGATTTAGACATCAGTAAATATGATGTAGTGTGGGATTTTCTATATCCCGCCTCGGCAGAAAAAGTAAAGATAGAATTTGATGAAGAGGAAGGGAAATATTATCTTACTCCCCGGGGTCGTGATAAGATAGGACAACTTAGTTTTAGGCCCAAAGTAAGAACTTTTAAGGATAACTATTTAGAAAGAACGTATAAAGTATTGGAGATACGAGATAGACTACCTAAAACTCTGGCGGTAAAATGGAGTAATAAAGATATTCCTTATGAGTGTGTAGATTGTCCACCTGTAGTAGCGACAAATGGAGTATACGTAAATTATCGAGTTGTTGATCCTTATTTAGATAATGTTAACAGAATATTTGCGGTAGATAGAGAAGGCAAAACTTTAAAGTACTTTGATGGTCCCAAGTTGAGTAAATCTTGGCTTAAAACTACGGAAATTAACGGGAAAGAATATTTAATAGGAGAAAAAGATAAAAATAAATTAGTGCTGATTGACTCAGAAACAGGTGAAATATATAAAAGCATCTACCTGGAAAAAGAGAATTGTTTGCAGCAGCCTGTGGTAAATAAGGAAAATAATTATATCTATACGGGGTTAAAGAATGATAATGTTTATGCCTTTAATCTTCAGACTGGTCAGCTTTTGTGGGAATTTAATGCACGAGGTTCTTTAAAGCATATAACTTATCAAGGGGGAAAAGTGTATATCATTGCTTCCCATACGTTATGGGTCTTAGATGCTTTAGATGGGAGTTTAATTTGGAAGTTTAAAGATGATGTAGCGCTTGAGACCGATGCATTTGCACAAGACGGGAAGGCTTTTTTGCTTAATTCTACAAAGTGTTTTTATGCTGTAGAACCACCTAACGATGAGAGCAAACAGGGACGTAAGTTATGGCAAAGAGCTTATAATTATGTTAAAAGACCAATCTATATTGATGGCAGAGGACAGATATACCTGTATGTGGGAGAATCATCAAAGGAACGGGGAGCCTGGAGTGTTATTAATCCGTCTAATGGAAGAATTGAAAAAAAATATCCTTTTGGTTGTGGAACTTCTCAGCCGGTGGTAGGTTCGGACCATATTTTATACTCAACACAAGCTATTTTTCAAATTGATGAGGAACTAAAGACCATAGCATATTATAATGAAATACTCTTTGGCGGTTATGGTTATACGGATTTTAGTATAAATGAAGATGCCGTTTTATATAGAGTAAAAAAATCCACAGGAAGGGCTGTGGAACTTCAGGCAGTAACTTTAGCGGAAATGGGGCAAGTCAAGCCTACTAGGATAGAATATGAAGAAGAGAATATAACCATACATATAGGGGAGGTAGCGAAACCGCAAGTCCTTGTTAAAGATGAGGCAGGTATAAATTTATATAATGTAGATTTAACTTGGAGAAGTGCTGACAGTAATATAGCTGCGGTCAATAGGGAGGGAGTAATTACAGCCCATCAAGTAGGAGAAACGAGCATAATGGTCAGTGTCAGTGAAAATCCGCAGATATTTAGAGAAATTCCTGTTATTGTTACAGAGGTTCCTGTACCTGAGAAGCTATACTTTGTAATTGATAATAGTAAAAATAGTCCGACTTTGGGAGAACGGGAAATTGTGGAGAAAATCACCGGATATGTTAATGAAACAATAAATCCGGAAGTGTGTGTCTTTATTGCAGACAAAGAGGGTAATTTTATTAATAATGTACCGGTGAGCTTTGCAATGGAAGATGCTGACTTTTTAAATATGAGATTAACAGGGGGCGGTGGAGATACGAGTTGCCTATATGGCCTGCATTTAAGAGCCGAAAAAGCAGGAACTACTCAGATAAAAGCAAAGGTAGAGGGCTATGATCTTGAGAAAGCCCTTACGGTAGAGATACTACCTACCCCTTATAACATTAAATGGACAGTGCCCTTGGAAGGTGGCTGGAATGACAAAAGAGCTTATCACACTATGGACGAAGAAAACCGCCTATTCTATGTGAATAATGATAAGTTGTGGGCAGTACAGCGCGATAATGGTAAACCTCTTTGGGTAAATGATATCTCCCGCAACTTAGGCATAAAAATGAGTAAGCCTCACTTTGATTCTAATGGAACCATCTATGTCTATGATATAAAGTCTCATACATTCTTACTGGCGGTAGAGCCTGCTGATGGTCAAATTAGATGGCAATTTAAGAAAAATTATGGGGCAATAGTTGATTTGAAAATAGCAAAAGAAGGTATCTACTTATTGACTGAGGATAATAAGATATACAAACTTGATAAAAATGGTCATACTCTATGGAATAAACCATTGGAAATAAGAAATAGCGGAAAATTTATGATGTTATCACCCCGTCAGGATGTATATATCGCTCAAGAAAACAAGCTGTACAAAATAAAACCTAGTGGGGAGAAAGAAATCTTTTATACAGCTGAACCCCAGACCATTTTAACTATGAAAGATATTTCACTGGCGGGAAACATACTGCTGCAAAAAGAAATAAAGGGACAATACAAGCTGACTTCTATCGATATGCACGGAGCAGAAAACTGGAACATTCCAGTGGTAGAAGCAGTAGGAGCTACCTTCGATAAGGCAGGTCATGTTTATGCTGTAGCTAAACAAGAAGATGTTTATGAGAAAAACATTTATTTCTTGAATTCTGATGGGAGTACAATCTCCGGTTCACAAAAGACTTTGAAGGTTGGTACAACTAGGAATTGGGCCAAAGAGAGAATGGGAATTCATAAGCCTGTTATCGGACCTGAAGGATTAGTATATATTGCTATCGATCGCATATATGCGTTAAATCCTGAAACAGGGGAAGTAACGTATCAAGCAGAAATACGAGATGAATATTTTACTATGTATCCCAGTTGTATGTCTATAGATGATAAGGGAGTAGTTTATGCTGCTTGCGATAGTTGTGGCATGATGGCTTTAGAATTTACGGAACAAGCTCAAGGAGTGTATCTAAAAATAAATAATGGTACTAATCTGAAGAAAGATGGATATAGACATCTTGATATAGAGATCTTAAACAATCAAGAGGAAAAGCAGAATATTGTACTTGTGGTGACTCTCCATAACCTAGAAAAGAAGGAAGATATTATTACAGTTGTCAATAAGGACCTCTTAGGGAAAAACGAAAGCTGTATTTATAATAGCGGCATTAGCATTCCCCATGAGGGAGAGTATGAAATTAAAGCGCAAGTGCTTAATGGTAAGAACCAAGTATTGACAGAAAAAACATTAGCGGTGAAACAATGATAAAGGAGGGGAAGAAGATTGAAAAGAACACGAAAAATTATAGTATTAACGATATTATTAATGCTGACAATTATATTTCCTCTTAATTCTTTTGCTCTAGATAATTGCTTGATTTGGGAATGGACAAGAAATGTTCAGTGGGGAGGTTGGACTTCTGGAATCAAGCCTGATGATAATCTCACTTTAGATAAGTATGGAAATTTTTATGAATGTAATATTGATGGTTGGCTATATAAGATTAAGAAAGATAACGAGTTAGATTGGAAAGTATTTTTAAATCAAAAAACTGATAAAGCTAGTTGGAGATTAGGTGGTGTTAGTCCTGTTGTAGATGGACAGGGTAATTGTTATATAGGTTCTTTAGATCATAAAATATATGCCATAGATTCCCAAGGAGAAGTAAAATGGACTTACTCTATGGAAGAAAAAGTAAGTCCTACCACTTCCCCAGCCTTAGATTCAGTGGGAACAGTATATGCTGTGGATACAAACCATAAGTTGTATGCTGTAGATAAAACCGGGGGAGAGCTGTGGAAAGTATTCTTAAAAGGGGAAGGTTATTGCAGTACTCCTGTAATAAGCGAAACCAAGCAAGGGGTAACAATTTATGTAGCCAGGGCTAATGCAGTATATGCTTTAGACAGTGAGGGAAAGATAAAGTGGGTCTATGACCTGGAGGATAAAAGAGACGAATTAGGAGGGCAATTTGGCGTTAGTGTCTATGCTGTACAAGATTTATATAGTTACGGTACAATCGTAGACTATGAGAGAAAAATGGCAGTAAGTAAAGAAGGCGATATTTACCTAAATATAGTTGATATTGAGAGTATACGATTAGAGCAAGGAGGAGCAGAAAATAACAGTATCTTGGCGTTGAACTCTGATGGTACAAGAAAATGGCACCGGAATTTCTCTTGTATAGTTTCAAGCCCGGTGCATTATCAAGATAAGCTTTATTGTTCAACATATGAAAATATTGTCTATGTATTAAATGCCGAAGATGGTAGTTTCATCAGAGGAAAAGATGCCACAAGTTCAGAGGATAACTGGTTTTTTGAGCCTGAAAATAGAAAAGATGATAGCAGTTATAACTCTTACGAAAGAGATAAGGATCCTGTGATTGATGAAGAGGGGACAATTTATGTTCTGTTAATGAACAATTTGTATGCCATAGATTCAGCAGGAAGCCAGAAGGGTATGTATAGCTGGGGTGATGAGGTTTCTACAATAAACCTCTCTCAGCCGGGACCTAAAGGAGAAATCTATTGTACCCTTTCCAACCATACCATTTGCAAAGTAAGGGATATTAGTAAAGAACAAGTACCCCATGAAATAGTTTTACAAGATAAAGACTTTAAGATGTTAGCAGGTGGTAAATATACTGTAAACTTGGAATTGTTGGATGAATTTGGTAATTCCATGGATAGTACAGGCTTAGCTTGGCAAAGTATGAATCCCGAAATAATAACGGTAGATAAAGAGAAAAAGATCTTACCTCATTCTCCTGGCGTAGGTAAAATCAAAATAACCCATCCAGATAATCCTAATCTCCAGGAAATTATTAAAGTTACGATTATCAAACAAACAGAAGGAATGTACATAGAAGTTATGCCCCAGGATATCAACGTTTTAGTAGGAAAAACCGTTAATTTAAGTGCTAGGTTATTATCTCCAGAGGGCAGTGAAATAAAAGAAGAATTTTTTGATTGGACTAGTGATTTGGTAATGTATGCAGTAGTAAATGAGCAAGGGCAGGTAACAGGTAAGGCACCGGGGGAGGCTGTTATTAAAGTAAGAGTGCATAATTATCCCCAGATAAAGCAAGAGGTTAAGGTAAAAGTAAAATACCATGAAATAACTGAGGTAACAAAGGAAGAAATAGCAGATGCAGTTAAAGCTAGTAGTAAGTATTATCAATCTCGCGGGGTTACTTCTGATTGGGCTGCTTTTGCCCTGAATGCTTTAGGGAAGAATTTGAATGATTATGTCAATCCAGAAAACCACAATAGTTATATACACCTTTTGCCAGGTAAAATAGAGAGATTAAAACAAGGGGCGCAAATGACAGATTATGAGCGAACTGTAATCGCAATGGTATCTGCAGGAGTAAATCCCTTAGGATATGAGGAACAAGATTTTGTTGCAAAAATATACAATTATCCTAGTTTGAGCCAAGGAATTAATGCAGCTATATGGGGCTTAGTCTCTTTAGATGCTACCAATGCTTTAATACCAGAGGATGCAGTACATGATAGAGAATCTTTAATACGTTATATAATCAACAATCGCGTAGGTGATGGGTGGTGCTTCAGCGGCAGTCAGCCTGATCCTGATATGACCGGCATGGCCCTTTGTGCCTTAGCTCCCTATAGGGATAGGCTTGAAGTCAAAACAGTGGGAGAAAAAGCTATTCAATGGCTCAGCGCTAATCAGTTAGATAACGGGAGAATGTCCTCCTGGGGTTCGGTAAATAGTGAGTCCACATCCCAGACTATTTTAGGAATCACAGCGTGGGGAGTTGATCCTCAAGGTCCATTATTTACAAAGAGTAATGGTAACTTAGTAACAGGATTATTAAGCTATCAAAATAGTGATGGCTCCTTCAATCACTTGGCAGGAGATCCCAATGGTATGTCTACAGAGCAAGGGGTAGAGGCATTAGCAGCCATAACTGATTTCATGGAGCATGGTGTGTCTACCATCTTCTATAAGATTCAATCGGCGACTACTGAAATAAAAACCAGTTCTTTGGAAATTTATCCCGAAGGTCTGGAACTTAAGCCCGGGAAAACTTTACAACTGGGAGCCAAAAATCAGCAAGGAATGTTAGTTGATAATAGTAAGTTAAAATGGAGCATAAGTAATCCTAAGGTTGTATCAATTAATGATAATGGCGTTATTACAACGAAAGAAGTAGGAACAGTAAATATTATGGTAGAACTGAAAGAAGATGCTGATATAAAGGATCAAACGCGTCTGGAAATTGTGGGTACGGAATTTCAAATTGATCGTCTAAAAACAGAAGCTATTTCTAAAAAGAATAGCAAAAAATTTGCTTTTGAGGTGAAAAATATTTCTGATAGAAATAAATCAGCAATCTTCATCTTTACTGTTAAGGATCTTGCTACTAATAAAATTATTTATATTGCTCATTCTGGTAAGGAGTACATACCAGATGAGATTAATGAGATAAGTGGTGATCTGAATCTTCCTGCTAAAGGTAATTATGAAATAAAGGTTATGGCTTGGAATAAATGGTTAAGGGGAAGACCTTTAATGAAAGCGATAGTTGAGTAACCAAATTACTAATAATTGAAAAGAGGAAGAGGAGGGTTAATATGAGCAAACAGACTAGAAGGCTTGTTTCCGCAGTGGTATTAGTTATGTTGCTTTTTTCTTTGATACCTGTGGGAATTACATTGGCAGTTGATAATCTAAAATTAAATGTACAGCACACAGACGATTTAGTCACTGTAAAAGGTACTACAACAGCAGATACGGATGTTACGCTCATAGTGGAGCGAACTTTAGATAAGGTAATAAAAGTTGCTGATCAAACAATTTCCGATGACCAAGGGAGTTATGAATTCAGCTTTGCGCTAGATGGAGGAGATTATGAGGTAACAGTAACTTGCAATGGGCTTTACAAGCAACAAAGCATAAAAATTAGAGATGCATATACCAAAACAGTGACGGTGAGAGTGGAAGGGCAGGACAAAACCATTTTACCGAATACTGAAGTATCCATTTTGGCTGGAGAGACCACATTATTGCAGGCTATTTTTAATGCTTTAGACAGCGGGAAAATAAAATATGAACTGCATGAGGGGTTACTTGATTCTATTAAAGGGGAAGAAGGCTGGCAGTGGTTAGTTAATAATCAAGGCGGCATGTATTTACCTACCTCTATTCTTTACGGAGATGAGGAAATTCTTCTAATCGATGATGCAATATGGGATCCTGTTATTACTAGATTGAGGGTTGAAGAAGATAAAATAGTTGAGAAAGATACTTTTACAGCAGTTTTAGAACAATTCTATAATAATAAATTTATGCCTTTACCTGGTAAGGGAGTAGTTTTTGATCGTGAAGAGAAAGTTACTAATATCCAAGGTGAGGTTACTTTCACCGCAGAACATAAAGGTACTTATCCCATCAAAGCTAAGTTAGAGGATCCTTTTATCAGACCGGTTCCTTTAGAACTGAAAGTACAGGGAACAGGGGGCGGCGGTCCCGGACCTGATGATGAGGTAACAGTGTCCGTAAAAATAAAAGGATATAAGCACGATGTTTTATCCGAAACCGTAACGACAAAAGTATTCAGCCTTGACCCTTACCTGCGTCCCGGGACGGGTTCTTCCGCGGAACCCTCGGACGGCTGGGATAAAGATAAATTTGCTGGTCCCACTGTAGCCCATGCCACAATTGAGGCTTTGAAAAAAGATGGCTTTACTAGGGGTGAAGGCAGAGGACATTATGATTTTCAGGATTATGGCTGGAGCTGTTATTTCGCTATGATTGACGGAGACCGGGAAAAACAATATAAAAGTACTTCCGGTTGGCTATATAAAGTAAATGGCAGAATGCCCGGCATAGGTTGCCAAGGCTATAAAATAAAGAATGGCGATGAAATTTACTGGTACTTTAACATTAATGCTACTAGTGAAGTAGGAGGCGGAAAAGAAAAGGGAGGAGAGACTACAATCAGCGGGATAGATTCTGCATTCCAGGAAGCTTATGACAAGCTCTGTAATCAGGAAATCTCGGAAAAAGAAGCATTGGAAATAGTCGGTGAAGTAGTAGGAAAATTACAGAAAAAAGCAAAGGAGATTATCAAGAAAGAAGAGGTAGAACAAATCTTAAAAGAGACGAAAGCAGTCTTTAAAATAATAAACAAAGCTATAGAAAAAATTGAAAACTATACTTCATATGAAAAAATGAGGGAAAAATACAGACAAGTATGGGGTATAGGTAAGATAGTAGCTGATAAGCTTCCTGAAGCTGAAAGAAGTAAATTGATCAAGCAAGGAGCTCTGGAAAACCTGAAACAAACCGCAGAACTCTTGCAGAAAATGCCCGATAGCACATCGATAGTGAGCTTAGTGGAAGAGGCCCTGGCAGGAGCGGTTCAGATGGCTGAAACTCTGACGATACAGGAAAGAAGAGAAATTAATGAACAAACTCAGAACTTAGTAGCAAAAGCTCTGGAACAAATAGGCACCAAAGTTATACCTCTGAACAGTATTGAGAAGGCGGAAGATACGGCAATAATTACAGTGAAGAGGGAAGATCTGAACTATAAGCTCGAAGATATCATCCGGGAAAGTATCAATCTCAAAGAGAAGATCGCCGCACATAATCGGCAGCTTTTCAGAGAATTGCCTCTCAGATTAACAATTGATGCTACAGAAGGAGAAGCCGGCATTATCCAAATCAAGATGACAAGTGATACTCTGGAACAAATATTCATGCGAGGCATAAAGGAAGTTCAGTTTAGAACACAGTTGGGAACAGTTAACCTAACTGAGAAAGCTTTAACTAGTGCTAAGGATAAAGAACAAGAAATTGTCCTTACCATGAGCAAAGTGAACAGGGAGGAACTACCTTCCTATAGACGAGCTAAGATTCCGCAAAACAGTTCAATTTTTGCTTTGCAGATAACAAGGGGAGATACATTAATAACAGAACTTCAAGAACCGGTTAAAGCCGTTATTCCCTACAACGGAAAAGTTAACAAAGGTGAAAGAATAACAGTATATCGACTGAAGAATAATGGTGAAACAGAAGCCCTGGGAGGAATATATGATCAAGAAAGTAGAACAGTAAGCTTCCTCACAGAGAGCACGGGACAATTCTATGTACAAGAGGAAAACAAAACCTTTAAGGACTTACAAGATTGTGCTTGGGCCCAAGATGTGATAGAGTCTATGGCTGGAAAAGGCTTGATAGCGGGAAGAAGTGAGGACGAGTTTGCACCTGGGGAAAATATCACCAGAGCAGAATTTGCAGCTTTGATAACTCGCATGTTGAGAATAACTGATGGGGGAGAAAAAGTTCCCCTATTCACCGATGTAGCAGAGGATAAATGGTATCAGAACAGTGTACAACAAGCTTATGCCCATGATTTAATGAAGGGAAAAGGAGAAAATATCTTTGATCCGGAAGGTAAGATAACGAGACAAGAAATTGCAGCAGTAATAGCCAACGTACTTCAACAACAAGGATTTTTACCAGGAAATAACACTAGCTTAGATAACTTTACGGACAAAGAACAAATTGGTTCTTGGGCTCAAGCAAGCGTAAGCTTAGCAGCCCATCACAAGATAGTGGCAGGCAAGTCGGACGGTAGCTTTGCTCCTAGAGAAGAAGCTACGCGGGCTGAAGCAGCAGTTATGCTCTATAGGTTGTATAAACTCATAATGCAATAAAATTAAAATGCAAACCGCCTATATAGAAATCCTATATAGGCGGTTTTTTACTATAATATCTATAAATTACTATTTTACTTAGATTAAACCATTAACCATAGCATAAACAACAGCTTGGGTACGGCTGCGCACATGGAGTTTATCCAAAATATTTCGAACATGATTTTTAACAGTATATTCACTTATATATAATTTTTTCGCAATCTCTTTATTACTCATCCCTTGGGCTAATAATGCTAATATTTCTTTTTCCCGTGGTGAAATAGCATTATGTAAACTTGTCATAGTATTGAAGGAACTATCTTTAAAGGATGTTTTAGTATTGGCTGTTAAGTGTATTAGCATTTTACGAGTCATTGGCTTAGATAAAGGAATTTTTCCTGTTAATAAACTGCATAAAGAGTTAATAATATCATCGGAATGCATGTTTTTATTTAAAAAGCCTTGAGCTCCTGCCTGAAGAGCTTCAGCAATAATATTATCGTCTTCGCTTACTGTAAGCATAATTATTAAAGTAGAAGGATGTTGGGTTAAAATTTTTTTTGTTACTTCAATGCCATTTAAACCGGGCATATATAAGTCCATGAGGATTATATCGGGTTTTAGTTTTTCTGCTAAATCCACTGCTTTCTCTCCGCTTGAAGCTTCGCTAATATCTTCTATCCCAATATCGGAGAGAATACGGTGAAGCCCTTCACGGAAGAGAGGATGATCATCTACTATAAGAAATTTATACTCCATTAATAATTTCCTTAATTTTTGCATTGTAACTCTCCCTTGCTATTGCTTGGAAATATTAATATTACCTTAGTACCCGTTCCTTCGGTTGTTTGAATATCTAAATGACCTCGTAGCGAAGTGGCACGAGTTTTCATAATTTTTATACCTTGATGAAGAGCAATAAATTCAGGGTTTTTATTTTTATCAAAACCTTTACCATTATCCTCAATTACTATTTTTATTTTTGGCCCGGCAAAGAAAATAATAATATTTACTACCGTTGCTTGGGCATGACGACGTACATTAGTGAGAGCTTCCTGGACTATGCGAATAATATGCAGTTGTTTTTCAAAATTCGGGCTATAACATTCTCCTTTAATTTTCAAAAAGGTTTTAATATTAGTTAATCTGCTAAATTCCTGGATGTAATTATCTAATACTTGTATAAATCCGAGATTTTGGGAGATATCCACTCTTAAACCAATTATTGCTTCTCTTACATCGGAATAGGAATTATCAATAACTCTCCTTAATTGACAGAGTAATTCATAGCATCCATCTAACTTGTTATCGACTAGTCTTTTAGTTAAAGAATCTATTCCTAGTCCTAAATAGCCTAATGTTTGAGCTAGCCCGTCATGCATCTCCATGGCAATCCGATCTCTTTCTTGCAGTATTGCATTGCGACGAGCACTTTCGTAATTTTGCGCATTACGAACTCCAATACCCAATTGCATGCCAATATTTTTGAACAGTTGTTTATGCAACCATTTTTCGCTCATACCATCCCAGATAAGTATACATAAACTATTTATACCTTCGTTATCATTTAAACCAGGAAAGGCTACAAAAAAACCTTTTTCCATGGAATCTGCTAAAAAAGCTAAGGGCGGTTCATTGTTTATATATCCCCAAATAGCATCAGAGGGAGAAGGTTCATTAAGTATTTCAGGAATATTTTTTGAATTCTTAAATTTACCAACGAAGGAGTTTAATTTTAAGGCGTTATTTTGTGTATTAACATATATTATACCGGCCTTAGCTCTAGTAGCTTGAGTAATTCTCCGTATGAATGTTTGAGTTAAATTATCTAGTTTTAATGATTGGCTAATAGAAGTTGAAGCAGCATTAATAAGATAAAGCTGAGTATTTTTCTCCTCCAGTTCTTTTTGTAAATTTCTTTCATGGGTAATGTCGGAATAGACTTCAACTCTACCTAGTAAAGTAGCGTCATCATCATAGACAGGGCCGCTAAAACGTTTAAGGGTCCTTTTTCTTGGTATAGCTACTTCCACTTCATCGGTGGAAATTACTTCAGGATTGTCATATAACCAAAATAATTTGTCTTGGAAATCATCAGGGTCACTTACCTGCCATTTAATTTCTCGAGTAATAGCTTCTCGTTTATCATGATCTATAATAGTTGAGGGTTTTATTCCAAAAAAATCTTCAAAACGTTTATTGCATATAAGAACCTTATAATTCTTATCAACCATCAAAATAGCGTCATCAACTGAATTCAACACAGCTTTTAATCTTTGATGAGTTTTGATATACATATAAACACCTCCGCTAAAAAAGTATATTTATAGTATTTACTATTGGCTTAAATGTAAGGGAATCCTTTTTGCTAATAGTTCTTTAGTAGTAGCTATAAAGAACTATTTTTACGCTAGATTATTAACCATAAGGACTAATATTTAAAAATATCCGAATAGTCACTAAATAGCTAATTTGAAGGATGTTTATATCTTGTTCCTCATGTTAAGTTATAGATGCGGCCGCCGGTTTATCAATTTAAAAACAAGGAGGAATTTATTATGTCAGCTACACCGATGAGTAATCGTGATTATTTATGGAATTATCGTGCAGATGCTTTGGCTGTTATCAAGAGGGCCAAAGCACAAAAGCAAGTAACTTATGAACAATTAGCCGAAGTGTTAGGTTGTAGTCCTACTTGGTTAGCTAGTGCATTTGATGGACAACAATATGTCCCGCCGGAGTATAGTGCCAAATTAGCAGAGGAATTAGGTTTATCCACAGCGGAGGTAGCTATACTTAATGAACATCCATATAAAGGAAATGCTGATCCTATTCTCTATCGTTTACATGAAGTATTTGATACTTTCGGGCCTGCTATAAAAGAACTTATACATGAAAAATTTGCTGATGGTAACGGAATCATGAGTGCTATTGATTTTGCTGTATATGTAGATAGAAAAGAAGATCCCAAAGGAGATCGTGTAATTATAACCTTTGACGGTAAGTTCTTGCCATACAGTTGTAAAGGTCAATATCCTTGGTAAAAGAATATATATTTAATTGAAATTAAAGTAATAAAAATGGGGGGATATCATCATATATAAATATTGATATTTTTCCCCCTAAATATTTTTTAAAGTCCTTTAATAACTATTAAAGGGGGAATGGCCATGGATCAACCCAAAGTTTCCCAGCAACCGGAACAAACTATATCATATTTAGGGAAATGGTCAGGAAAAACAGTTAAGGCACAATTGCCAGACCCAAGCATGTCAAATGTTTTCTGGTCTTTTATTGCTGGATTTTTAGGGATTTTAGCTATATCATTCCTTGCTAAAGAGACCCAGATATTCCAATTATTTGCACCTTTTGGCGCTTCAGCCGTTCTTCTATATGGAGCCCCTACAGCACCTTTTTCTCAACCTCGTAATTTAGTAGGAGGGCATTTAATTTCTGCACTTATTGGTGTAGTAGTTGTAAATTTTTTAGGTAATACCTATATAACAGTAGCATTAGCTGTATCTTTAGCCATAGCTGTTATGCTCTTAACTAAAACAGTACACCCGCCGGCAGGAGCAACAGCCCTTTTAGGTGTTATATCTTCTCAGGGAAATTATGCTTGGATATTAGCGCCAGTAGGTGTAGGTGCTTTGATTTTACTTTTAGTGGCATTAATAGTTAATAATTTGTCATCTGAAAGAATTTATCCAAACTACTGGTTTTAGTTATGCCGAAATAAGATGTTGGGATTTATAATTTCCAACATCTTTATTTAATTATACAAAATGAAGAGGTGATAATAAATGTTGCTTAAAGAAATACTTCAAGCAAATAAAGAATTTGTTAAACATTATAACAGCAAGGTGGTATGTCCCAAAAAACCAAAAAAATCTTTAGCAATTTTGGCCTGTATGGATCATAGATTGGTTGAATTTTTAGAACCTGCTTTAGGTATTGGCAGGGGAGATGCAGTAATTATTAAAAATGCAGGTAATATAAGCAAACAAGACGAAAGTGATGTTTTAAGATCTTTAACAATTGCCCTTTATATTTTAGGCTGCAAAGAAATTGCTGTAATAGGTCATACTAATTGTGGCATGAAGAAACTTGACTTAAAAGAGCTAAGAGCAAATATGTTGGACAATGGCATTAATTATAAAAACATAGAGAATATTAAGTTAAATGAGTGGTTTGGTAGCTTCGAATGTGAAGGACAAAATGTCCTAGATACTGTAAAGCATATTCGGGAATTTCCTTTAGTAGCTAAGCATATTATTATACATGGATTGATAATTGATATTGATAAAGGTAATCTACATCACCTTATTACAATTTAATTTAAAATATCATTTGTGCTAAATTAAATTTTACCTTTAAATAAAAAATTTAAATATACAAAAATAAGGGGAATAAATGCACAAGTAAGGCATAGTATTATATAATGACTTCTATAGAAAAATAATTTTGCAGAGGAAAAAAGTATGGAGAGTAAAAGATTAAAATTAGACAATTGCTGGGCTATCTGGGAAGCTTTACTGATTTTTATTTTAATAATAGTGGTAAGGTTTATTATACCTGTGGAAAAATTTGCTCTTTTAGATCCACTTAAGAATATAATAAGCCCGCATAATCCTTTAGTGGGACTTCTTTTCTGGGATGTTTTTTTACGGGCCTGTTTCTTTGTTATCTTTATTTATTTTATTGTGAAAAAGAAATACGGCATGGGCTGGCAAGCAGTAGGATTAAGAGAAGATGAAAAAAAACGGTGGTTTACAATGGGTTTAAGACAAGGAATTCAAATCTTTTTATTAGTTACTATTGCAGGTGTAATTATTAGTTTATTTTACCCCATTAAAGTGGAACCCCAATTAGTAGCTAAGATTATTGGGACGGCTCTTGAACCTCAAGAACTGCTTATTATTTTTCTTGTTACCTCTTTTTTAGCACCCTTCAGTGAAGAACTATATTTTCGAGGATTTCTCTATCCGGCTTTGGAATTTAGAATGGGAAGAATACCGGCCATGATTTTAGCAAGCGCTATCTTTGGAATTGTGCATTTCGATTTGATTAGGTTTATACCCATAACTTTAGGGGGAATATGGTTAACGTATTTGTATGAAAAAACTGGTTCATTATATACATCCATTACTGCTCATGCTGTCTGGAATGCTATTTCAACTATCTTAATTTTGCAGTTGCCCGGCATAGTTTAGAGTAATTATGTATAAAGTATAATTAAGCACTAGACCTGGGGGAGGACTGCATAGTGACATCCTATCTTAAATATTCCTGGAGATTAAGAGATGTCTTTGTAATATTTATAATGCGGCTTTTGCTTATTTATTTAGGAGGCCGTTTTTTTATTTTTGCAGGAGAAAGAACAAGCTATTTATATTTACAGCTTTTAGATAGCTTAGTTTTACTTACGATAATTATACTTTTTTTATATTACAAAAAAGAAGGTATAACAGCTTTTTTTAAGGAAACTTCTTACTCTTTTCCCCATCTCTTTATGTGGGGAATAGGCTTAGGTGTTCTCCTGCTGGTGGTGGGTAATTGGAGTGAAAGTATGGTAAGACAGTATTTATTAGCGGATTTACAGGTGCATCCTTTAATAAAGTATACCTTGGAAACCAAAAGAGCCAGTCAATTTATAGCACCCTTACTTATAGGAGGATTTTTAGTACCGGTAGCAGAAGAATTTTTTTATCGCGGCCTTTTATTGCCTCCTATGGCAGGAAAGCTTGGTAATACAGGGGCGATTATCTTAAATGGATTGATTTTTGCTTTAGTACATTTTGAAAAATTTTGGTTTTGGGAGATTTTTATTGTGGGGGTGCTTTTAGCAGGATTTTATTATTATTTTAAGTCTTTATGGCCTGGTATTATCACACATATCATCCTGAATTCAGGACGTTTAATTTTGATCTATTTAGCAGTTTGAGTAGGAAAAACTTTAGTTTCGCAGAAAATAATTATATAAGGAGCAAATTAAGGAGTTGGAATATTGTATCGCATAAAGAGATTAACCCTAGTTTTAACTGTGCTTATAATCAGTTTTATAGCTGTGCTATCTGTATTGCAGGGGTTAAAAAATAAAGGATATAGCTACCTTTTTCACACCAATAAGCCTTATGATTTGGTAATAAAATATGCGCAAATTTTGGATGGAGCGGGAGAAAATAAGGCTTTTCGAGGCGATATAGCTGTTAGAGATGGGAAAATAGTAGGCGTAGGTTATGTTAATGCCCAAGATTCACCGGTTTTTGATGCAGGTGGACTGACAATAATACCCTGGCCTATAAAAATTGAAAAAACTGAAGAAGCTTTGGAACATCTCTTACGCCACAGTTATCCGCGTTATCCTGCCGACCAAATATTTCTGCAAGATCCACCTTATGAAGGCTTGAGTTTAAGGCAAGCTGCTTATGAGTTAGGGATGGGTGTGGATAGTGCGTATAAAATTCTAGAAAAACAAGCTGAGCCTGAAACAAAGGTTTGGTTAATACCCTTTGATTTTGCAAAAGATAAGTTTTCTAATGAAGAACTATTAGCCCAGTTAACAGGATATCGGGCGGAGTTTTTTGGCTTACAGGACCAAGGGATTATTAGGAAAGGTTATAAGGCCGATTTTTATATTTACAAAAGCCGAGATGTTTCTGCAGAAAGTCTTAATGTCCTATTAAAAAGAGGTCGTATCCCTGAACCTATTTATAAAGTTAAGGAAGGTAATTTCACTCAACAGGAAAATACTAGTCAATAAAGATTTCTTCAGTACAGGTTCTGAGCTGGAGATTATCCGGTGCCATATGTTCTAGAGTATTAATATAATAGCGTTCACCGTTTAAATAAAAAAAGGGGTTGAATTCTTTAAGAAAGGGGATATTAGCCTCACAACTCAAGATTTTAATCTTCTTTTTTGCAAAAGTATATACTATCTGATGGTTAACATTTACTTGAGGATTACTCTGGGAAGATAAGAAATTAGTGCCCTGTGTTAGTTGATAATTATACTGCACAGGGTATTTTTCACCCTGGGTGAAGACAAGGAATTCTGCAGTAAGTTTTTCCGGAAGATCATTAAAGTGAAAGTGACCTAAAGGAATGTTGATGTTACGTTGAGCAGGCACAGGTTTACCGGTGATATGATCCGGGGGAAATCTAAAATGTAGTTCTCCAAAAGAAACAAAGCAAGGCTTTTCTTCATAGGAAAGCAGCAGAAAATAAAAAAAATCATCGAAAGAAAGCTCTTGTTTTAATAAGACATTTATTTTTTTCTTATTTTGCTCATCCTTTTCCCAACTTAAATGCAAGCTTAAACGAGCTTGTTGTAAAATAGATTTAACGGAGACATTGATAAAGTGGGAAAGATAAGAAATACTACGTAATTTTGTGGGAGCAGGAACTATAGTTTCTAACAAAGGATTTTCTTGATTTATAGTATCTCTTAGTAGTATACGGAAAAAGAAGGAAGTAAAAATTCCGATTATTAAAGGAAAGATCTGAATAAATAACCAGGGTGAAAAAGGTGGCTGGTAGTTGGCTAAGAGGGAACCGGCCCAAAGCAAAGAAACAAAAAAAATACTGCAGTCTATATATTGAGTAATAAGTTTAAGGGGTTTTTGGGGGAAAATGTAGTGCATTTGGTATTTTTCAATGAGATTATACATTAGGCCTGTTAAGTTAGTTTCGTTGCGATAAGATAAGTTGATAAATTCTTCTAAAATTTCCTGTAGTCTATCTACACGGCGCTGGATGATTAATGAGATAAAAATACCTACCGAGCTTAAAAGTGTTAAAAGCCCGGTAGCAATTGACAGGATAATAAATACGTAAGAACTACTGTTTATCATAAGAATTCACCTAATTATTAAAAAGCTTCCAGGTTAAAGCGATTATTTTTTGCATTGTCCGCCAGTTCATCAAAACCTTCCTCCCGTGCCCAACTCTCCATATTATGCAAAAAATGTTGAATAGAGCTGGTATGTAAACCCTTTTGTGCAGATAGCTTACCCATAATAGAAATTTTATCTAAAAAAACTTGACAGCCCTTGTTAAGCTTATGCATTATTAAATACTTACTTATTGTGTCAAAACAGGTACTGATATATTCCCAGAATAAATCAGTGTAAGGGTAGATATCCAACAGACTAAAGAGATAAGTTTGGTATATACATTCAAAATAACATTTAGTACAAGGTTCCTCGTTGTCTGGTTGGACTTGAATTAAATATGATTTTAATAATTCATTTATACCTAAGCGTGTTAGCTCGAAGGGGCCTTTCTCCATAGTTTCCAGAATAAGTGCTAAGGCTTCTGTAATAGGGTCGTATTGTGGTAGATTACCTGCTTGCTTATATAACTCTTCTTCCTTAATATCTTTGCAACAGGATAAATCTAAGTATCCGCTATTTTCTTGTAAACAAAGAGGACTTGTTAATATTTTTTGTAGATTTTCGACAAAATGTATTGTGTCGTGAGTCATAACATCACCCATATCTATTATTTGAGTATTCCTTTTTTTTATCCTAGGGAATGTAAAGTAGCTTGGCTTAGGGCTAGTTTTTTTACTATAATAGAAGCTAATAGACAAAATGGGATAAGTAAGGGATCAAAGGAGGAAGCAGGAATGTTGAAAATTAGTATTTTAGATGCAAAAACTCTAGGGCAAGATATAGACTTAGCTGTTTTTGAAAGGTTTGGGGAGGTAACAATACATCAAACTACAACGGCTGAGCAAGTAGCAGAACGTATTAAAGATCAGGATATTGTCATTATTAACAAGGTAATGTTAGAAGAAAACAATTTAAAATATGCTAATAGATTAAAGTTAATCTGTATTGCAGCTACAGGAACAAATAATGTGGATTTGGCTTATGCTGAGAAAAATAATATTGCTGTTACCAATGTAGCAGGTTATTCAACAGATAGTGTAGCTCAACATACTTTTGCCATGCTATTTTATCTGTTACATAAACTTTCATATTATGATAATTATGTAAGATCAGGGGAATATGTTAAAAATGATATTTTTACAGAGTTAACTCAACCTTTTGGGGAATTAAAAGGAAAAAGATGGGGGATTATCGGCTTAGGCACTATTGGCAAGTCTGTAGCTCATATTGCTCAAGCTTTTGGAAGTGAAATTGTGTATTTTTCCACCTCTGGACGAAATAATGACCAAGTTTATCATAGATTAGAGCTGGAAGAATTATTAAAAACCTCTGATATTATTTCTATTCATGCACCTCTTAATGCTAAAACCAAGAATTTATTTACTTATGAAAAGATGAAACTTATGTCTCCAGACAGTATTTTGCTCAATGTGGGTCGAGGCGGGATTATAAATGAAGGGGATCTAGCTAGGATATTAAATGAGGGGTTAATAGGTGGTGCGGCTTTAGATGTCTTGGAAATGGAGCCTATTGAAGAAGATAATCCTTTATTAAAAGTGAAAAATAAAGAAAAGCTCTTGATAACACCCCATATTGCTTGGGCCAGTGTGGAAGCTAGGAATAGATTAATTGAAGAGATTATTTTAAATATAGAAGCATTTTTAGCAGGAAAAGAGAGAAATAGGGTATAAAATAAGCCTCTTTCAGAGGCTTTGACTTAAAATACAGAAAATTAATATTTTTATAAAAATAAAGGGATATCAAAAGTAATACAAAAAGTATAGTGAGGACAAATAATTATGAGATGGGTGGTTTATATGATTTTTGCTTCTGATATCATGACCTCTAATCCTTTTTGTCTCCACGTTGATGATACAATACAACAAGCGGCTGTGGAATTAAAAAAAAGAAAAATAGATGGAGCACCCGTTATAAATGAAGAAGGCTTTCTGGTAGGCATTTTTACTAAAGGTCATCTTATGGATGCCATTGCTAGAGATATTTCCAGTAAGACAAGGGTAGAGGAACTAATGACAAACAAGGTAAAAACTGCAGCTATAAATTCATCTATAGGTGAGATATGGGATACCAACATTGGTAGAATGCCCATACTTGATGAAGCAGGAAACTTATGCGGAATTATTACCAGAACGGATATAGTAAAGGCCCTTATCCAGGAAAATCGACGGTCGCGAGATCAGCTAAAAGTTGTGTTGCAATCCACATATAACCCTATTATAGCCGTAGATAATGAGGAAATAGTAACAATTTGGAATACTGCAGCAGAGAATATTACGGGCATATTGGAAGATGAAGCTGTAGGTAGATCAGTAAAAGAGTTGATTCCAGATACGGGGTTAATAGACACTCTTAATTCAGGGGATTATGTGTCGGGTAAGAAAATTCAGATTGGAACTATTACAGCAATATCCAATCGAACACCTATTTTAAAAGATAGCAAGATTGTAGGTGCAGTAGCAGTATTACAAGACATAACTGACATCGAAGCTATTGCTTCAGAATTGCAAGCTTCTCGAAAATTAAATAATGAATTATATGATAAACTTAAAATTATCTTGGAATCCGCCTATAACGGTATTGTGGCAGTAGATAGTAAAGGAATTATATCTAACTGGAATCACTCTAGCGAACGTATTATTGGAATACCGGCCCAGAAGGCCATAGGTAAGTTTATAACGGAAGTAGTTCCTAATACAGGGTTATTAGATGTTTTGCGTACCGGAAAGTGTAGCTACGGGATCAAGATTCAATTTGACGATGTATCTGCCATAACTAATCGTACCCCCATCATCAAAAACAATAGAATTATTGGTGCAGTAGCAGTAATGCAAGATATATCGGATTTAGAAGCTATAGCCAGTGAATTGAAAGCTTCCAGAGAGCTAAACAAAGAACTTGATGCCATTATAGACTCGGTATATGACGGTTTATATATCACAGATGGGCAGGGCTATACTACTCGTATAAATAAATCATATACTCGTATGACAGGGATAGATGAAGAAGAAGTAAAGGGACGGCATATGCAGGAACTGGTTGAAGCAGGTTACTATTCCCAATCTGTAAGTCTTATAGTACTGGAAAAAAAGCAGGCCGTGACTATCTTGCATACAATTAAAGGGACTAAAAGATATTTAATAACGGGAAATCCTGTTTTTGATGATAAGAATGAGATAATACGTATTGTAACTACAGTAAGAGATATCACAGATTTAATTGATTTAAAGGAAAGATTAGAAAAAAGTGAGGAATTGACCAGAAAATATCACTCTGAACTGGAGCATTTACGTCAACAGCAAATGGGTAAATCTGATGTCATCGGTCAGAGTAAGGAAATACTCCAAACCTTAGAATTAGCCCAGCGGGCAGCCCAAGTAGATGCTAATGTACTTGTTTTGGGAGAAACGGGTGTAGGCAAGGAGGTTATTTCTAAAGTAATTCACAAAAATAGTCTGCGTAAGAAAGCTCCTTTTATAAAAGTTAATTGTGCCGCTATTCCGGAAAGCCTCTTAGAATCAGAGTTATTTGGTTATGAAAAAGGAGCTTTTACCGGTGCCCAAAACAATGGGAAACCGGGGATGTTTGAACTGGCTAATACAGGTACTATTCTCTTAGACGAAATTGGGGAATTGCCCGTTAATATTCAAGCTAAATTATTAAGGGTTCTTCAGGAGAAAGAGGTTACCCGAATTGGAGGAACGGTTTCTAAAAAATTGGATGTTAGGATTATTGCAGCCACCAATAAAAATATTGAACAACAAGTCCAGAAGGGGCTATTTCGCGAAGATCTATATTATAGATTGAATGTTATACCTATATACGTCCCGGCACTGCGTATGAGGAAGCAAGATATACCCCTCCTAGCTAAATTTTTTTTGGACTACTTTAATAAAAAGTATACATGTAATAAGAAATTAACTCTTTCGGCCATGGAAATATTAAATCAGTATTCCTGGCCGGGTAATATCAGAGAATTGAAGAATCTAATAGAACGGTTAGTTGTAATAATTAATGATGATATAATTACGGCCCAACATTTAAATGGTTTGATAAATAAATTAAACTCGGCCCCTTCTGATTATTTGCTGGGGGAAAATGTTTCTTTGGAAGAAGCTGTATCATCCTTGGAAAAACAGCTAATAATCAAAACATTAACGGAACATAGGAGTACACGTAAAGCTGCAAAAATTCTGAAAGTAAGTCAGCCCACAGTAGTGAGGAAAGCTAAGAAATACGGAATCAAGATACCTAAATAATACAAAACTGTATCACTTGTGATACAGAAAAGTATCATCAACCAATACAAGGTAGACAACCATATATGGTAATTAAAGAAAAGTCGTGTGATTCATTGTTGTATCACACGACTTTTTTATTTTTGCGTAAAGCCTTTATTCCAAGGCTTGAGGGGAGTTACTACTTATGGCATGGATATTGCTTTAACTAGAGGTGGGCGCCCCAAAAAGTTAATTATGGAGGTGGATAAATTATTATGGGAAAACTGACGACCATCGATTGGGTACTTAATCGCGTTCACGATGAGACAGTTTTGATGATTGGAGGGTTTTTAGGAGTAGGAACACCGGATAGCTTAATAGATGGAATAGTAAAAAAAGGAGTCAAGAATCTTACAATTATCGCTAATGACACTTGTTATCCCGGAATGGGCATTGGAAAGTTGGTCGTAAATAAGCAAGTAAAAAAATTAATTGTATCACACATTGGCACTAATTCAGAGACAGGACGCCAGATGACTGCGGGAGAAATCGAAGTAGAATTAGCTCCCCAAGGTACCTTGGCTGAACGAATTCGTGCTGGCGGAGCAGGACTTGGTGGTGTATTGACACCTACAGGTCTAGGAACCGTTGTAGCAGAGGGCAAAAAGACAATTATAGCCAATGGGAAAGAGTTTTTGCTGGAGCTTCCTTTGCGAGCTCAAGTAGCTTTAATTAAAGCATATAAAGCTGATACCAGGGGAAATCTACTTTTTCGCTCATCTAGCAGAAATTTTAATCCTCTCATGGCAGCGGCAGCAGATTATGTAGTGGCCGAGGTGGAACATTTTGTGCCAGAAGGTGATATATCACCCAATGAAGTTATGACACCGGGAATCTTTGTGGATAACATTATCCTGCAGGAAGTATATGACAACGCCGTTGAGGTGGGGAAGGGTGGTGCATGATATGAAACCAAAAGAAATAATTGCCAGAAGAGTGGCACGCGAATTAAGAGCGGGAAATGTAGTTAATTTAGGGATAGGTATTCCTACGTTAGTAGCTAATTATTTGCCGGAAAATATGGATGTAGAGTTACACTCTGAAAATGGTTTTATTGGCTTGGGACCAGTACCCCAGGAAGGGCATGAAGATGCAGATGTAATAAATGCCGGAGGCCAGCATGTGACCATAAATACAGGAGGAGCCTTCTTTGACAGTGCTATGTCTTTTGCCATCATCAGAGGAGGTCATTTAGATATTACTGTGCTAGGTGCTTTGGAAGTAGATGAACAGGGTAATTTAGCTAATTGGATGGTGCCGGGAAAATTGGTTCCGGGTATGGGTGGAGCTATGGATCTGACGGTAGGTGCCAGAAAGGTCATTGTAGCCATGGAGCATAATGCTAAGAATGGAAGTGCGAAAATTCTTAAAAAATGTCGACTGCCATTAACAGCAAGGAAGGAAGTGGATTTGATTATAACAGAAAAGGCTGTAATTGAAGTTACGGAAGAAGGATTAGTACTGAAAGAAGTTGCCCCAGGTTTCACTGTGGAGGATGTAAGAAATGCTACAGAGGCTGAATTAATAGTTAGTTCCGAACTTAAAGAAATGGCTGTATAGGAGGCAGAGGCATGAGAGAAGTTGTTATTTTAAGTGCAGTAAGGACACCTATAGGTTCTTTTGGAGGAGCGTTAGCTAATATATCGGCTGTAGAATTAGGGTCAATGGTAATTAAAGAAGCATTAACACGGGCTAAAATCGAGCCGGAAATGGTAGATGAAGTTATCTTAGGCTGTGTACTGCAGGCCGGCTTAGGACAGAATGTGGCGCGGCAAGCAGCTTTGCAAGCAGGACTACCTATGTCCACACCTACCATGACCATAAATAAAGTTTGTGGTTCCGGTCTGAAAGCAGTATCCTTGGCAGCTCAAGCCATAGCTCTGGGAGAGGCAGAAATAGTAGTGGCCGGCGGTACAGAAAATATGTCTCTGGCACCTTATCTGATTCCTAAAGGCCGCTATGGTTACAGAATGGGGGACGGTAAGTTAATCGATGAAATGATTAAAGATGGTTTATGGTGTGCTATGAATGATTATCATATGGGAATTACGGCAGAAAACATTGCGGAGAAATGGGGTATAACCAGAGAAGAGCAAGATGCTTTTGCCACAGCCAGTCAGAATAAGGCAGAA
>JAHDSB010000097.1 GCA_018433015.1 Clostridia bacterium
CTGTCCTTTTAAGTAGTTAACTACTAAATCGGCATCGTTGTTATTTCCTCCATCGATCAGCATACTCTTATGGTCCGAGGTCTTCACCAATATACAGTCAGCTTGACCTACGTCGATAAAGTGTAAGGAAATATCGCCTTCTGAAAGTTCTGCGGGTTCGGGAGATGAGTCTACAGGGTTCGAAGCTTCCTCTGAGGTTTGTACTTCGTTATTTGGTTGCTCTGCTTGTTGGGAATCGACTTGTATCCCGGTGCAACCAAAGAAAAGCAAGGAAGAAAGTAATAATAAAATTAGTAATAAAGCGCTTTTATTCTTAAAAGTAAAGTTATGTATCCGTTTCAATGTAGTAGCCTCCTATTATTCAAAGAAATTATCAAAGATATTATTATTTTCTTTTCTTAAGTTGTTAGTAGCTTCTCGATCAATAGCAACTGCAATATTTACCACATCACCTTCTTTGGCATCATGAGGCAAAAGTCGGCGCGGCAAATCAAAGGTAGTGCGGTCTTCGCATTCTAATATAGCCCACTCGCCTTCGAAACGATCTATGATAAACATACTTCACCCCCCTTTTTTTGCTACTAATCATAGTTATTAAAATGATGTGAAAAAATAACATATATATACTACATTCTTTATTATAACTAAAAAACCTTATATTATAATATAATGATAATTAATACAATTAGGGCAAGGACAACAAATAGCATTAGCTGTACTTTTTTACACGGAAAACTACATAAAAAAAGATCAAGTCACCAAGTTATACCTGGTAGCTTGATCTTTTTTCGCCATGATTATCACACTTTAATATTAGGCCTGCTTACAAACGAACTTTATTCTAATTAAAAACAGCAACATTCATAAATATCCAATTCCTCGCTTTTTGAGTCAACCATCAGACTGACGGGAGATTCAATGATAGTACATCTGGCCACTAATAAAGTAATCAGGACCACTAATAAGAAATACCTTTTCACCAACACATCACCCAACTATCCCAAAATAAGTTTTTTATATTTTACTAATAGACCACCCGCCCTTCTTATTAAAATTCTAGCTATTCACCGCAATTATATTCCAGCGCATTATATATGCGCTGATTATACTCGCGGATATAAACTCATATCCACATTAAACCCTAGCACAGTGAGGTATAAAACTCACTGTGCTAACATTTAACAAATATCTCCTAGCATGATTTGCTAATATATTGCTAATTTATATTAGCAATGAGCTCATCTAGTTTTGCTGCGGCTTCCTCTTGCATACCGGGCATGACGTGAGAGTAAATATCCATAGTTATAGATATGGTACTATGGCCTAATCTTTCGCTAACTACCTTGGCGGGTATACCTGCTTTCAGTAACAAACTAGCGTGGGTGTGCCGCAAACCATGAAAAGTTATATCAAGGCCGCACTCTTTTACTTTGTTTCTAAAATGGCTGGAAAAACTGGAAGGTAAATGAGGCTTACCATCTTTACGACAACAAATCAAATCATAATTCTCCCATCGCCCGCCCAAAGCTAATTTTTTCTCCCCTTGTCCCTTCTTCTCGCGCTTTAACACTTTTACCACGGAATCGCTAATGTTTATAGCCCTAAACTTACCACTTTTCGGGTTTTTGAACTGAGGTTTATCATGTTTCATTTGGCAGTTTGATTGCTTAACATGTATCATTTTATTTTTGAAACTGATATCTTGCCAACGCAATCCCAAGATTTCCCCTAATCTCATTCCTGTGTAGATGGCTAAATACGTAGGCAAATATAAATATGATTCTGACAAAAAGTCCAACAAACAATTTATCTGTTTTTCATCTAATAGTTTAATAGGTTTCTTCTGTGTTTTAGGTACTTTGATTAACTTGGCGGGATTTTTGCTTATTATTTGCCATTCCACAGCTTGATTTAGCGCTTTGCTCAGTACTTGAATTTCGTAATTTACACTGGCGGAAGAAAGACTTTTAGTTACCGTCTTTTTGTTATCTTTCCGCCCCTCTTGTAATTCGTGGTTAACAAATCCTTGAATGTGAAGGGGCAATAGTTTTGATAGTTGTATATTACCTAGACAGGGAACCAGATGGTTTTTAATTACACCTTCATATCTGCGACTTGTTGTAGGGGATAAGTTTTTCTTATGGATATCAAACCATTTATAAAGGTATTCGGCCAAGGTGGCCTTAGTCGGTTCTATATATAACCCCTTATTTTGTTTAACGATTAATTCTGCTTCTGCTTGTTTGGCTTTAGTTTTGGTTTCATAACCGCCGAACCATTTTTGTTTGCGCTGACCTGTTACAGGATCAGTTACATAAATAATGACGCTCCAAGTTTTACCTCTTTTTATAACTGCCATTATTAAGAAGATCTCCTTTCGTGCCAGATGCTATTACTATATTGTTAAGTTTCGCACTTCTAGTTTACATAATATATGTTACGTAAACTCACTCGTATTCTCTTTCGATGGTTAAATCCTTAACATATTTTCTCCCCATTAAATGACTTTTTTTCCTATTTTCCTTATTTTCAAAAATAATGTCCATATCGTAATCTTCGGGATATAATTCTTTAGCCTCAATATAGAGGGACAACCTCTTTTTGTTCACTTTAAGTTTCTTTTTCTTATACATTACGCCGACTTCACCCTTAGCATTTTCCATTTCACATACAATGCCTGTTCCGCCTACAGAATTGATATATACACAATCCCCAATATTAAAGAAAGCTTTAGTTTCTTGGTGTTTTTTCTGTTTTTTCCTAACTGCTATTTTTTGTTGTTTAAATTTAACATTTTGATGACTAGCTTTAATTTCTCTATTTTCTACATTATTGCCGGCTAAAGAAATATCCTTATACTCTTTCTTTTCATTATACGTTATTTCATGAGCTCTTTCGATAATTTTGTTATTTAAACCTAACCGCAAGGCAATAAGAAAGGCGTTGCTGGCCCCTGAAGCACCAATTATTAATTTGTATAATGGTTTTAATGTATTAATATTAAATTCCATACAGCCATTCTCAAAGCCTGGCGTATTTTCCGCAAAATCTTTTAATTCACTGTAGTGAGTAGTTGCTAGAATCACAGCCCCTTTTTTAAATAATGATTCCAGTATGGCTACAGCTAATCCCCTCCCCTCACCAGGATCGGTTCCGGCCCCCAATTCATCTAAAATTACTAAAGACCGGGCATCTGCACACTCTAATATACTTTTGATGTTACTGATATGAGAGGAGAAGGTACTGAGGGACTGTTCCAAGTTTTGTCCGTCTCCGATATCCGTCAAAATATCGGCAAACACAGCAAAATCACTTTCTTTATCTGCGGGAACATGCAAGCCCGACTGTACCATCATCGTCAGAAGTCCTGTGGTTTTTAAGGCAACAGTTTTACCGCCGGTATTAGGGCCTGTAATAATTAGCGCTCTATAATCCTGGCCTATACAGATATCCAGAGGCACTGCTTCTTTCCCCAATAAAGGATGGTTCCCTTTTATTATATTAATATAATTATTTTCATTGAGTTTTACAGGATTACCATCTATTGCCCTGCTATATTTAGCTTTAGCGAAAGCAAAATCATATTGGCCCATTACTTCTATATTAGCTGCAATTTCTCGCTGATATTCTTCTATTAAATTTTGCAGACTCATAAGAATACGTTTCTCCTCATTATCCTCTGCAAATTTTAATACTGCTAAGTCCTGTTGGATCCTGTGAATTTCTGCGGGTTCAATGAATATTGTAGAACCACTGGCAGAACTGTCCATAATATTACCCTTTACATAATTTTTATATTCACTTTTTACAGGAATGACGTAATGCTCACCTCGGATGCTAACAATGTTTTCCTGTAAATATTTTTTATAAGTAGATGATTTCATAATATTATCTAACTTAGTTTTTATCCTGCCTTCTAATACAGCAATTTTTTTTCTGATTTTTGCTAGCTGGGAACTAGCATTATCAGAAACTCTGCTTCCGTCGATACACTTATAGATTTCTTCTCTCACAACTTCCAGTTCGTTTATTCCATAAGCATAGGCGCAAACACGAGGTGCAAGATATTCTTTCCCCTTCATAAATGACTTCATTTTATTGCTTGCTTTGAGGAATTCATAAATTGTAGTAAACTCCCCGGGTGTCAACAAGCTCTCCTTAGAACACTTGCTCATAATATTTTCCATACCTTCTAGGGATAAAAGGGGCACGCTGGAACTTATATTAATTATTGCTTTGGCTTCCGTAGTTTCTAGAAGATTAGCCAAGATGACATTAATATCAAGAGAAGGCTCAAGTTTAGCTATAGCTTTTTTACCTAAATCGGAAACAGCAAAATCCAGCAATCTATTTTTAACTTTATTATATTCCAACATTAACGCAGCTGTTTTATTCATGGTGAATCCTCCCTATTTATAAGCTGTAATCAATATTTTTTAAAAAAATAAAAAGGTTACTAATGAACACTTTTCATTAGTAACCTATAAGTTCTTTCTTAATAAAAGTAAATATCAAGAATTAATTGCAGCAATAACTAGTTGTTGCTATTCTAATCTTAGAATGCAATAGCAAAGTCATAACTGCCCCAATACTTTTCGTATCTTGATAGTTTTTATTGTAATTAATCTAAGGTCACTTTTATCTTGTGTTCTTAACGTTATAGCTATAAAGGGTATAAAAAACCGCCTTGAAAATAAGTATCTTTTAAAATACCTTTTTCAAGTTATTGCTCTTTACAACCCTCTTAAATTTGTTAGTTAAGAACACCTACAGACATAAATCATTCCCCTAGATATAATTGTTTACTATTAGATAATAAGATATATTTAGCATTTAGTCAACTTTTTACAAAAAAAATGAGCCTCACTGTTTGAGGCTCTAATGTGGAAGGAATAAATGGAATTTAGCTTTATTATTTATCGCTTTTCCCCCCGGCTATGTAGATTAAAACGTAAGTTAGTTACGCGATATAATTTACAGATTGTCGGAGGGTCAGCGGTAAATTACTATTTAATACTCTCCAATAAGCACAAAAAAAGGTTTCTTAATTAATAAGAAACCTTTCCCATCTTAAGGTTAACAATATAATAATGACAAAATTCCCTTTTTGTCACTTCGACACATTAAGGCAGGTCTCCTGGCTCGCGGGTCATCCTCTTTCCTTTCCTTCCCAGATAATTTTTTATCCAGTGGATTAGATTATAACATAATCTTAGGAATTCGTATCCGCCTACAGTGGTGGGTCCGCATCGGATTTTAACAAGAAATTTGTTATTACCGATTTCCCTATTCTCCTTGAAACAAGGCACCTTAACGTTTGTATTCACTTTGTATAAACAGCATAACTTAATTAGTATAATATGTCAAGATATTATTAAGCCATTATTTATCTTTTATTTATTTTTTTATTCTTTGTGGCGCCCTATTCTTACTGGATTAAGCTGGACAACTCCTCCCACTGGTCATATGACTTAGGAATTTTCTCTTCTAATATCTTATATTCCTGTACAAGGATTGCTACTTCATCTTCATTTTGATAGGTTTCAGGACTTGCTAGGAGTTGTGATAACTCCTCTTTTCTATTTTCCATCTGGTCTATAGTATCTTCTAACTGGGCAACTTTTTCTCTAACTTTAGCTTTATTAATTTTAGGTTTTTCTTGTTTATTTGTTTTAGTAATTAGAGGCTTAACTTTCTTGGCCTCAGCTTCTTGTGCTGCAAGTTCAGCCTTTTTTTCCTTATAGTATGAGTAATTGCCAAGATAAGATTTAACTCTTTGTTCAGCTAAGTCTAAAGTTCTAGTAGCAACATTATCAATAAAGTAGCGGTCATGAGATACAAAGAGGATAGTCCCGGGGTAATCTTGCAAATATTTTTCAATTATTGTTTTAGAAGGTATATCCAAATGATTGGTGGGTTCATCTAAGATCAAGAAATTAGGATTCTTTAGCATTAGTTTTAAAAATGATAAACGCCCTTTCTCCCCACCACTTAAAGCTCTTACAGTTTTTGAAATATCATCTTCATCAAATAGAAAACCAGCTAGCTTAGTTCGTGCTTCTTGTACAGTTAAATCAAAATTATATAGAAGCTCATCTAATACCGTGTTATTTTCTTGTAAGTGTTCTTGTTCTTGATCATAATAACCTATTTTCACGCGTGAACCTAACTCGATCTGGCCTTCCCAAGGTTCTATTTCCTGCATAATAATCTTTAAAATTGAGGATTTCCCTACACCGTTTCCACCTATTAAGGCTACTTTCTCACCTTTTGTGATTTCAAAGTTTATCATATTAAAAAGATATTTCTCTCCGTATCCGAAGGTTAAATCATGGCCTCTCAATACAATATTACCACTTTCCCTAAAATCTTTGAATTTAGATTGCAAATTTATAGTTGAGCTCTCTTGCAGGGCATCTAAACGCTCCAATCTCTGGAGTTGAGACTTACGGCCTCTAGCTTGTTTTGCTTTAATTCCCGCACTGTACTTAGTAATATATTCTTCAGTCTTTTGAATTTCTTTTTGCTGTTTTTCGTAGGATTTTTGATATGCCAATTCCTGTTCTTCTTTTAAGAGAAGATATCTGCTGTAATTTCCAGGATAACTTTTTAATTTGTTATGCTCTAACTCTAAAGTTGTAGTAGTAACTTGGTCTAGAAAGTAACGGTCATGGGATATGAGCAAAAGTGCCCCTTGATAGTTTTTAAGATATGCCTCTAGCCATTCTACAGCTTCTAAATCTAAATGATTAGTAGGTTCATCTAAAAATAGCAGTTCAGGTTGTCTGACTAAAAGTCTGGCTAAACTAGCCCTTGTTTTTTCTCCACCACTTAAGCTAGAAACTTCTCTACTAAAATCCTGCTCCCTAAAGCCTAAACCTGCTAAAATTTTTCTAGCTGTGCTTTCACAACTAAAGCCTCCCGAGCGCTCATATTCTTCCGTTATCTTGCTGTAGTTACTCATAATTTGTTCTAAATCGCGGCCTGTTTTTTCACCCATAGATTTTTCTAAATCTCTTAGTTTATTGCGTAAAGCAAATAAGTCGGCAAACATTTCCAGCACAATGTCAAAAAGGGTTGTACCTGGTGAATATTCCGGAATTTGTTCTAGATAACCCGTTCTTATTTTTTGACTTAATAAGATATCGCCTGAATCAGCTACTTCTTCATTAGTTAAGCAGCGCAAGAGTGTTGTTTTCCCGGCACCATTAGGTCCCACTAACCCAACTTTTTCTTTTTCCTGAATAACAAAAGAAATATCTGCAAAAATCTTATCTGCACCATAATATTTTTTTAAATCTTTTACTTGCAATATTATCAAAACACTGTACTCCCCTTTAGTTCCTCTAAAACTGTAATTTTCTAACCCAGCTATAATTATGCCAAAATATCAGATTATTTTCTACCCATATTCCAATAACAATAATAAAGAAGAGACCTATTAAGGTCTCTCTATATACACAGAAGTTCTGATATTATTCTTGCAATTAATGTTCTAGGTAATATAACCGGTTTACTAGTAATTTCTTGTATTTTTTCCTTCATCGTCTTAGTGTATCCCATACAATCCAATACTATTAAGTCAACTTGTTTACTAGTGAATCTATCTGCTGCTTCTAATAGAGCTGGGAACTCTCCGTAGGGCGAAGCTGCTTCGCTCAGTATAGTAACCTTCTGCTCAGCTAAATAAGAGGTCCAGATGGCAGACATGGATTTTTTCTGTTCTTCTTCGGGTACGAATATTCCTAATTTTTGACCGGGTTTTAAAATCCCCTTCACCGTATTGCGTAGAATTGAATCAGGTTGAATTATCGGTACCTTTGCCTGTAACAGGGAAAATTCACCTGTGCACATTAAAATAATTAAATCAACTTGCTTCTCTAATAAACTTATTTTCTCCTGCATCAAGGGCATTATCCGTTCTTCCGCCATAGTTACTGAAGTACCATCCCTTAACCTGCTGACTAATGTAGTTTCTTCATTACTTGGCCGCAGCACTTGAATCTCCTCAAGGGTTAAATCATCTAGTAACCCTGCTTCTATGATTTCCAGCTTATCTTGCCAGATTTCCACTAGATCCGGGGTAATATCAGTTCTTGGGGATTGCCCAATGGTAATTAGCCCAATTTTAGGTTTCATAAGATCACCTCTACTAGATATAAATTTAATATACTTTATAGTTTATATTCTTGGTATACACCTTCTAGTATAAGTGACAAGCAGCCAGATGTCCATTGCCATAGTCTTTTAATACAGGACTATCTGTTTTACATATTCCCTGGGCATACTTGCATCTGGTATGAAAATGACAGCCCGAGGGAGGATTAAGGGGACTAGGAACATCTCCTTCCAAGACTTCTCGCTCTTTTTTGAGGCGTGGATTGCGAATAGGTATGGAACCCAGCAAAGCTTTGGTATAGGGATGAATAGGGTTATCAAACAAGTCAGCATATTTAGCTAGTTCCACAATCCTACCTAAATACATTACAGCTACTCTGTCACAGATATGTTTAACCACACTTAAATCGTGGGAGATAAACAAGAATGTTAGAGAAAACTCCTGCTGTAGTTCTTCCAGAAGATTAATAATTTGGGCTTGAATAGATACATCCAGGGCCGACACAGGTTCATCGCAAACAATTAATTTAGGCTGCAGGGCTAAAGCTCTAGCTATCCCTATACGTTGCCTCTGCCCACCACTGAACTCATGAGGGTACCTCTCCGCATGGGCACTAGTTAAACCAACTATTTCTAACAGTTCTGTTACTTTCTTATATCTTTCCTGAGAAGTACCAATATTATGGATCACTAGGGGTTCTGCTACGATTTCCCTGACAGTTCGCCTGGGATTTAAAGAGGCAAAAGGATCTTGGAAAATCATTTGAATTTCCATCCGTTTTTGTCTCATTTCTTCTCTACTAAGCTTTGTTAGATCTTGACCATCAAAAATTATTGAACCGCCCGTAGGTTTGAGAAGCTGGAGAATAAGGCGCCCTGTTGTAGATTTACCACATCCACTTTCACCAACCAAACCAAAAGTTTCCCCTTTAAATACTGAAAGGGATACTCCATCAACTGCTTTTACCATTCCCACATTTTTACTAAAAATAATACCTTTGTTTACAGGGAAATATTTTTTTAAGTTTTCTATTTCTAAAATTACTGGGCCCACTTAACTCACCTCTCCTCGAGAACTCAACCATTCTTTAGAAAAATGACATGCCGTTAAATGATTATTTTCTATTTCCGATAGTTGCGGTTCTTTTTCAAAACAGATGTGTTGTGCATGAGGGCAGCGTTCTGCAAAATTACAACCGAGAGGTAAATTTCTTAAATCAGGGGGATTTCCCTTGATAGTTTTGAGCTTCTGTTTTTCTTTACTATCTAAATTCGGTTGTGATGCTAATAATCCCCAAGTATAGGGGTGAAGAGGGTTATCAAACAATGTTACTGTATCACTGTATTCCACACATCTTCCAGCATACATTACAGCCACATAATCACAGGTTTCGGCTACCACTCCTAAATCATGGGTAATCATAATTATTGATGTATTCAACTCTTTTTGTAGTTTTTTCATTAAGTTTAGTATTTGAGCCTGGACTGTTACGTCCAAAGCTGTTGTTGGCTCATCAGCAATTAAAAGCTTAGGTTTACAAGATAAAGCCATGGCAATCATAGCCCTTTGTCTCATTCCGCCACTGAATTGATGAGGATACTGTTTTGCCCGTTCTTCTGCTTCAGGAATTCCTACCATTTTAAGCATTTCTACTGCAACTTTTCCTGCCTCTTTAGATGTCATTTTTTGATGAAGTTCGATAACTTCTGCAATCTGATTACCAATTGTAAAAGAGGGATTTAAGGCTGTCATGGGATCTTGAAAGATCATTGATATTTCATTTCCTCTAATGCGCCTCATTGCCGCCTCTGAAAGCTGTAGCAAGTTTTTACCTGAAAAGATAATTTCACCGGAGACTATTTTCCCAGGAGGATTAGGTATTAGGCGCATAATAGACATAGCAGTAACACTTTTACCTGAGCCTGATTCCCCTACTATCCCTAAAGTTTCACCTTCATTTAGAGAAAAAGTAACACCATCTACAGCTTTTGCAGGATCAGGACCGGCGGCAAAATAAGTTCGTAAATCCGTTACTCTTAATAATTCGTTACTCAATTTATAAACCTCCGGTTAAAGATTATTTATTACCTAACGTTTGTAAGTGTTCCATAGAACCATACAGTTTTTTAATGACCGTAAATTCTTTTTTATCATAAAATAGACAAGCATTGCTTGTATAGGCCTTAGCTACTTCAATACTATAGCGTGCTGCCAATTCAATATCATTTAAATGACTTGCTCCTGTAGCACAACCGGGGACGGGAACTTTAGTAGTTATAGCGACTCCAACTACTGGGGCCTTAGTAGCAACGGCAGGCTGTAAAATACTGTTTAAATGGTAGAGATCGTTTCCATACGGTGTAATATCCTGCATACTTAAAGGAAAAATGTGAGCAGGCTCTCCTGTAACAGTCTCTACTAACGTTAATAATTCATCACTTACTTTAAGAATATAACCTTCTTTAACTGTGGGAGATATGGAAATACCTTTATGATTTATAATCTTATTCCCTTTAGTGGTATCTATAGAAATAATAGCATCCATAGCGGCTTCTACTTCATATTTATTCATAGTATCCATATCTACCGGGGAGTCCATAAATGCTACCGGAAAATGCGGTTGTGTTGGAGCATTAGGGCAAACATGGGTAGTTATAACAACATCACCCAACAAGTTTTCACCTCGTCCGGACATCAATCCCAGCTTTAAGGCGGCAGCTAAGGCGGCTGCACAACCATCTCCATCGGATACAAAACCTATACGTTCCGGGCGAGCGCCTATACCCCCTAACCTTCCTACGATACCGAGAGTAGGTGCATTGCCTCCTTTGCATTTACCATTCATCCCAGGGATTAGAACCCGGATAAAATCAGTAGTACCCTTGTCACCTTCGATAGTTTGAGTTTCTACATCATGTATGTTATAGCTCTTAAAGAAATTAACAACATTTAAGCCATTTACACCAGGATCATCAAGTAATTCATATATATCGATAACTTGTTTTAACATTTTAGGCCTCCTTAGCCTCTTTAAATTCTTTTTTGGCATTTTCTAAGTGCTGAGGATTTTCTAATAAATCTATTACTGTCATAGCTAAAGCTTTAGCGGCTTTTAATAAGGCTTGATGGCCGTTGCTACCGGTACATGCATTGGCAAACTCAACAGTATGGGTTGCTAAACCTTTACCAATGCCGATATAAGATTGAAAACCTGGTACAATTTGAGTAACATTTCCCATATCAGTAGAGCCTAATCCTTGTTCAATAGTTCTTTCTCCTACCGGTTCCCCTAACTGCAGGAAATTGGCTTTAAGCAGAGAGGTCAGAACATTATTGTTCATAATTTCATCATAGCCTAGTCCTTCTTTGGCAATTTCTAATTTGCTACCTGTAGCCAAAGCAGCAGCTTTTGCGCAATTATAGACCTTTTCTAACACTTCATCAAGGGTTTTCCTTTTTAATGCCCTCACACTAAATTTTGCTTCAGCTAATTCTGTAACTATATTAGTAGCTACTCCACCTTTAGTAACTATCCCATGTATTCTTACATCGCTTGGCAGGTGTCCCCGTAAAGCATTAATTTGGTTAAAGGTTTGAATTACTCCTTCTAAGGCATTTATGCCTTTATGAGGAAAGGCTGCAGCATGGGCTGCTTTACCGTGAAATGTAAATACTAAATTTTCATTAGCTAAAGAAATATCATCAACTATAGTCTCATCGGCTGGATGTATCATCATAGCACAATCTAATTCACGAAAACATTTTTCTTGAACCATAATTACTTTCCCCCCGCCGCCTTCTTCTGCGGGAGTACCATATACAACAAGAGTACCCTTTTGTTCCTTTAGAACTTTACTTATAGCCAATGCGGCTCCAGTGGCAATTGTTGCTATAAGGTTGTGACCACAAGCATGATTTATTTCCGGCAAGGCATCATATTCGGCCAATAGACCTATAACCGGCCCTCCCGGCTGTCCATGATATACTGCTTTAAAAGCGGTTTCTAAACCGGCAATACCCTTTTCAACTTGGAAGCCATGTTTGGCTAAAACATCTGTTAAAAGAGTACTAGCTTTATATTCATCAAATGCTAATTCGGGATTAGCAAAGATATACTCACTTATATTTACCAATTCATCATTCATCAGATCTATATTTTCAACAACTTGGTTTTTAACGTTTCCTAAATTATCCATTTTAAATCCTCCTAAGATTCATATTATCCCTATTATAAACTTTCAGAGCTTTAGGTATGTTTAAAAAACCTACAGCTGACCAGTGAAGTTGCTTAACTACTTAATGTTTTACTTTATTGTTTTAAACGAGGATCAAGGGCATCCCGCAATCCATCTCCAAATAAGTTAAAACCTAATACTGTAAATAAAATAGAAAGTCCAGAAAAGGTTGTAATATGTGGTGCTACAGCTAAATACTCTTGACCATCTTTTAAAATACTTCCCCAGGAAGGATCGGGGGGTTTAATCCCTAAGCCTAAAAAGCTTAAAGCAGCTTCAGAAAGAATAGCACCGGCTATACCCATAGTTGCATAGACAATCAGAGGTGCCATACAGTTAGGTAAGATGTGCCAAAAGATGAGTCTTCTATTTTTTGCCCCTAGAGAACGGGCTGCTTCTACATAATCCAATTCTTTAACTACTAAGGTTTCTCCCCTTACTATTCTGGCAAACCCCGGAATATTAATGATACTTACAGCTATAATTATATTATGCAACCCTGTACCCAGAGCCGTCATTAAAGTAATAGCCAATAATACATATGGAAAAGCAAACAAGCCATCCATAAATCTCATAATTACACTGTCGATTTTCCCACCATAAAAACCAGCTATCAAACCTAATACTGTTCCTAGGGTACCACCAATTAAAATTGAGACAAACCCTACTAAAAGCGAGACTCTGGAGCCATAAACAATTCTACTTAACAAATCTCTACCGAAATCATCTGTACCAAGTAAATGTATTTCGGTATCATCTATTTTTATCAAATGAAATCCTGTATCATCTGTATGGAAGAAATGTATTCCTGTCCCCGGTTCTTGCAAGGAATTTGCTAAATCCATGTGAGTAGGGTCATAGGGGGCTAACTTAGGGGCTAGTAATGCAACTAGTATATTGATTACTACTATGACCAGACCTATTACAGCCAGCTTGTTTTTTAAAAGACGTTGTAATACCATATTTTTCTTAAGCCCCACTACTGTCCCCTCCTTTATTGTCATAGCTAATACGAGGATTAACCAGAACATATAATACATCTACACATAAATTAACGAAAACAAAGATAAAGGCTAAGAACATTACACTACCCTGAACCATTATAAAATCCCGTTTTTCGATGGCATCAACTACTAATCTCCCCATGCCCGGCCATGCAAAGATGGTTTCAGTAAGGACAGCTCCACTAAGCATCATAGAGATTTGCATACCCATTACTGTTAATAGTGGCACCATAGCATTTTTTAAGGAATGCTTAATAATAACTTTCCATTCTGAAAGTCCCTTGGCTCTTGCTGTACGGATGTAATCTTGACGTACTACTTCCAGCATGCTAGACCGTGTTATCCGCGCAAAATTAGCCATAGGGATAGTAGCAAGGGCAATACTGGGCAAAATCAAGTGAGATAAGATGTCCCCTAATCCATTAGATAAAGAACCCATTCCGATAGAGGGCAGCAGCTGAAGCTTGATGGAAAACAGCAATACTAGCATTAAGCCCAGCCAATAAACAGGCATAGAGACTCCTACTAAAGCAAAGGTCATACTCAGATAATCAAAAATAGAGTATTGTTTAACAGCAGATAGAATTCCAATAGGTAAAGCAACTATAGTTGCAATCAATAAAGAAGACGCTGCCAGCAACACTGTATTGGGAAAAGTATCTAATATTAAATCAAGTACAGGTTGATTGTAGGCAATAGAAGTTCCTAAGTCTCCTCTTAAAAGTTGCATAAGAAATCTGCCATATTGCACTAATAGAGGATCTCTTAACCCCAACTTTATGCGCAAGGCCTCCACGGCTTCATTAGTAGCTTGTGGTCCCAGCATAACAGCAGCGGGATCTCCAGGTATAACTCTGGTGATTACAAATACTACTACTGAGACACAAAATAAAACCGGGATAAGACCTATAATTCTTTTTATAATATACTTGAGCAAAATAATACACTCCTTAAAGGTCTATATCACTAACTAATTATCAGATAAACAGAGTTCTTAGTTTCAGAAGAAGTTTTAAACTCCCACTAGAGGTTAGAAAGCATTATCTATACTAGTAAAACTTACGAACTTGTTCGTTAGTGCTAACGTCCGACATTCCCTACTCGTATTGACTTAAGCAAGGAATACCGACGTTTACACGGAATTAAGATAATTTGTTTAGCAAAAAAGTATGTAGCCCTGAAGCTACATACTTTTTTTATATTTATTTTTCTACCCACACGTTTCTTTCTTGGGTTACAATTCTTACTTGATCATCAGGACAAATCTTATAATCGTTAACACGTTTTCTAATTCCGTTAATGTTTTCTTTGTGCCATCCTTCAACTCTGGGCACTTTAGCCATAGCCTTTTCGATAACTTCTTTATAGATAGCTTTACGTTCTGCTTGATCAGTAGTACTTCCTTTGGCTTTATCAATTAAGTCAGTTACTTCTTTATCATCGAAGGCCTGTCCATTTCCTAGTCGACCAATCTGATCCTGATGGAAGAACTGGAAGAGGAAGAAATCAGGATCAGGGTACCAAGTCCAGGCTAACAGATAGATAGGAGCTTCTCCTTTAGAAACCTTGTCACTGTATGTTCCCCATTCAAGTTTTTCAATGTCGGCTTCAATCCCAACTTCAGCTAACTGAGTTTGCATAATTTGGGCCCATTTGGCTCGCAGGGGTTTATTAGGTGTTACAATTGTAGTTTTGAATCCGTTTTCATAGCCTGCTTCTTTTAAGAGATCCTTTGCTTTCTCTAAATTACGAGATTTAATGGCCAGATCTTCTAAACTAGAATCATATCCCCAAGATTTTGATGGAAGAGGAACATAAGCCCTAGTTGCCCCTCCGAATTGGAAGATATTTGAAACAGCAGCATCAACATCTAAGGCGTAAGAGATAGCTTGACGCACGCGGATATCAGCCGTAGGACCTTCTTTCATATTCATAGCAGCAAAGTATACATTCATTCCGGGCATAGTTTGTACATCAATGTTTTGATCGTTTACTAACTTTTGACGATCAGGTCCTTGAACTTCTGTAGCAATATCTATATCTCCGGAAATTAAAGCATTGCTCATCATAGATAAATCTGGGATAAACTTAAATACTAGTTCATCTAAATTAGGTTTTGCAGCCCAATATTTATCATTGCGCACCATAGTTACATTATCATCTTTAGCCCAGCTTTTGAAAACAAAAGCACCTGTTCCTACAGGGTTTTGCCCGAAAGCATCTCCCCAACCTTCTACTTCTTCCTTAGCAACAATACCATTACCAGGATCTGTTAAACGAGCTAAAAAGGCAGCATTAGGCTGTTTTAGCACTAATTTAACTGTTTTTTCATCAAGTACTTCAGCTTCTTTTAGGTCACTTAAACGTCCCATAGCAGATTCTTTAGCAGATCTTTCTAAGCTGTACTTAATATCTTCAGCAGTAAGTTTACGTCCTTTTACATATTTTCCATCATGAAAATATACATCGTCCCTTAAATTAAAGGTGTATTCTAACATGTCATCAGAAACTTTCCAATCTGTAGCAAGGGCTCCAACAATTTTTTGTTGGTCATCAGTATAAGTTACTAGAGTATCAAAAATTGCCAGCATAACATTAGATTCATATGTGCCTGTATATAATACAGGATCTAATGTTTTAGGAACTTGGCTTAGTCCAACGACTAAGCTGCCACCTTCTTTTGTTTCAGGTTCTCCCTGTTTTGCTTCTTCTCCAGATTTTCCACAGCCTGTAACTACAAGGGCAAAAATCATGGTGATAATCAAAATTGATAATAATAACTTTGATTTAACTTTCAAAATAATACCTCCTTTTGTTATTTGTTAACTATTTGTTAACTTATCTTTTTGTAATTGCAATTATAATAAATAACTGTTCTTTATTCTACGTGCACATAACACTAAACGAGGTTAATACAATTGTGCAATATGCACAAGTTAGGAGTAGTTGTATAAGTGCTTAATTTTTAACGCTAAGTATACACATAGTTTTATTTCTGGATCATCGATATTTAATTCCAATATTTGTTTAATCCTTTTAATTCGATAATTTAATGTATTGCGATGAAGAAAAAGTTTTTCCGCAGCAACAACTGCATTGGAATTACAGCTATAATAGGTTTCTAATGTTTCCAGGAGTTGTGTAGTATTATTTTCGTCATATTGCACTAAGGCCCCTAGATATTTGGTATAAAAATCTTTGATAGCATTTACATCGCTACATGAATCTAGTAAGCGATAAATCCCCAGATCATCGAAATAATACGTATTGCTTGGATTATTTAGAATAGGTCCAATTTGTAGTGCTTTTTGCGCTTCATCATAAGAATTTTTAAATTTATTTACTTGTTTAATAGGTCTTCCTATACCAATAACTACATCTAAATAGCTAAATTTGCTAGCTATAGCTTTTTGGATTTCCTGGGCTACTTTATATGCAGTATCTTTCTTTTCCATCATACTATTACAGTTGCTAGTGCATAGAAATACAATATATCTATCTTTTCTCTGTATTAGTATAGGTTGCATGGCATGATGCTGTAATACGTGTCGAATACTATTATAGATTTTTTTCTTAATATCTTGCACTTCATACTCTGACTCAACCATAGATATTTTATCTCGAAAATTTTCTATACTAACAATCATTATCATATTTTCTTGGGTAATATCCCAACCGAATTCTCGCGCTCTCTTAACAAGGGTATATTCTTCTTCATGTTTTCCATCTAAAAGATCTTCCACAAAATCTCTTTGCAATCTAATTTCTGTTTCTACAATGGCTTTCTTTTTCATAATTTCTAATCCAGAGACAATAGCGCCTCTTTGCAGAGCCATAATAGTAAATTCATCTATCTGTTCCTCATTGAATAAGATACTTAGTAAACAGTACAACTGCTTGTCTACAAAGATGGGGGCTATTAACTGATGATTTACTTCATCTTTTACTACTGCAATATTTTCACTTTGGAAAGTTAGCTTCTGAGCTTTTTTTAAACGTCTACTAAAAAGCTTTTTATGGTGCATTATTTCCTGTTCCGAGGCTGAGCATGCAATTAAATCACCATTTAAATTCTCAATAAAAACTGCATGTCCAATTACCTGGGATAAGATCTGAGTAACAGCGTCTAAACCACCTCCATCCAATACCATATTATTCAATCTTTGGTGTAGTTCGTCTCCTAATTTAAGCAAGGTGTTCTGCTTATCCAGAATTACACCGAGTGTTTCCTTAATAATGTCTGAATATGCAGCATTTAAAGGTAATTCTATCAATGGTAGTTTACGATACTCTGCAATCTGTAGAACATTATCGGGAATATTATTAATAAAACGCCCTGGTTTGATGGCCAAAGCAGACACACCTTTATCAGCTAACAGTGTTACTAAATCTTCCAGCCCAGACTCTTTATTCTTAACAGCAAAAGCAGTTGTTAACGCTAGTGTATTTTTTCTGAGCCAATTATCTATATCTGGTACTTCTATAACATCAACAAATTGAATTTTGTTATTTAAGCTACTTATACCGGCTACAACTTTAGCATCTTTAAATGCTTGTAAATCAAGCGCTTCTTTAACTGAGAGACTCATCTATTGCCTCCTATGTATTAAAGTAATATAATACATTTATAATTTTGTTAATATTTGGATTATTTATATAATCTTTTCTACAACCATCTAGGTAAAATTTCTATCTTCTATATTAGTACATATTTGATATTATTTACAATCGGTAATTAAACCTTATTGCGTTAAATATTACCATAGTATAAATGTTTTTATAAAAATAAACAGCCTTATCTTACTTGGGCTGCTTTTTTTCATTAAGATATAGTTTTTTAACTCTAGCTTACTTTTGTAACATTAAATTTTTGACCCATGATACTCTTTGATATGCTTTTTCTAAAAATTTATCAGGTGTAAGGGAGAACTCATCTTCTCTAGGATATATCTCCAAAGTTAAACAACCTTCATATGTATCAGCAGGAAATTTTTCTCCTATTTTTTTCCATTCTATTAAACCATTACCCGGTAGCCAATGACGATCTTTTAGCCCATCATTATCAGATAGGTGAGTTGCAAACAGACGTGTACCATAATCTTTAAGAATTTTCATTTTAATTTTGCTGTTTAACCAATCGTGGGAAGTATCATAACACATGCCCAAATTTGGTGAATTAATTTCAGATAAAATAAACTGGACATTATCATCCCTCTGGGTATTTTCTATAGCTACTTTTACCCCAAGATTTTCAGCTTCTTGACTAATTTTTGTCAAGCTTCTAATGCCATATGAGTTGGGGACTGGGTGAAATTCTCCTTCCGTCAAATGCATAACCATCATCGGAATATTATATTTTGCACAGTCATTTAGCCAGTTAAGATGATTCTTAACAGTTCTTTCTCGTTCCTCTCTATTCTCAGACCATAAAGCACTGGAATCGTTAAAAGGAAGATGAATGTTCTCTAAATATAAGCCTGTTTCTCGAACAATATGGGGCATTTCATTTTTTTCTGTAATAGAGTCCCCCTCTTCATCTTCCCACCAAATAGTCGTAGCATCAAAACCGGCTTTTTTTATTAAATTAATCCTCTTAGGAAAGGGAAGAACATAGCCAAACCAGGAAAATATCCCCACAAGATAAGAGTCTTTCTTCATTTTATACTCCTTATTAGTTTTCATATTTTAACCATATTATCATAGAAATAAGTAATAAAGTGGATCTTCCGATTAGGGGAGACTTTCTTTAAATAACCAATTGTGTAAAAAATTTATCGTATGGAGAATGTTATGAGCGTAAGACAAAAATTTTGTATTATTGTATCTTTACTATTAATATTACTGGTACTGATGCTGGATCATATTTATCCAGATGAACTTTTAGTCCGAATCTTAAAATTCCTTATAATTGCTGCTTTATTAATCCAAGCTTTGCTGATAGAAAAAAAATATAGTGTACAAAAAACCATGAATGTAGCGCTTTTTTTTGCTGCGATAGGGGATTTTATTTTTTTGCTCTGTAAATGTTTGCTGATTAGAGATTATTACTTTATTTATTATATTAGCGCTGCACTAGGAGGTTTTTTCTTTATCTTATCGTATCTTTATCTAATTAAAGCCTTTAAAAAAAGCTTTACTTTATATCATTTTCTCAGTGCTGCTCTACTAGCCGGTATAACTTCTAAGCTGCTTATTAAGTATTACTGTTTTATTAATGTTATTACCCTCGCTGGCCTGATAATTTTTGGGGTAATCTTATGTTTTATGACATGTAGTTCCATTTGCACAATATTTGAGGGTTATTATAAAGTTACTCCTGCACTATGTATTGGTATAGCCGGAATTCTAATTTATATTAGTGATATATGTGTTGGAATCTCCGTGTTTGTTCCCAGCAACTTTGAACAATTCCGCCCTTGGTTAAATAATGCAATCTGGGGTTCTTTTATCTCGGCCTGGGCCATCATTACGATCCTGATAGCCGAGGATAATCTAATTTATGAATAATAAAGTCGGATTTAATTATTGGAGCTTATTTTTTGGATTTTTCCTCTTTAGCAATTATTTCATCAAGTATTTCTGCAGCTTTTAATTTTATATAATAACATTTCTTTTCTTCGGTACGATAATGTTCTCTTAAATAAGAACAATCAATACTGCCCATATCTTCCTGATATCTGTTTAGCAGTTCAGCTGTTAATTCTTTTATCCTCTCTCCTTCATGGGCTCTGTCAACTATATATAATTTACTCAGTACCATAATAGCAGCCGTTAAAGCACCGCAAACGCTTTCGATAGCCATTCCCTTACCAAAACCGGCAGCCATTTTTAAAGATTCATGGTCCAACCCTAAATCATAAACAATATTTGACCCATAAAGAATCGTTTCGGAACAATTTAAATCTTCTTCCTCCCCAAAGCCTTCTTCGACTAATTTTCTCAGCATCTCATATCTCCTTTATTCCTCTGTTATATTGTGTTCAAGTACCCTATCTTCCGCATTAAAAGTAATCGTGAGATATTTACTTTTTTCATTAAAATAGTTTTTTTGTGGTCCTAAAAAGTACACTATTTTGTTATCGGGTGTTGTGCTGGTCGGTGTTCCCAGAACTTCAATTACTTCAGTTTTACCTTTACCAACTAACTCTTCTTTTTTCAGCATATTTTCAACCATGTAAAATCTTTCATCTTCACTAGCAATCCATTTATCATGATTATATATAGTTTTATACTCATTGATACTAAGTTTTGTTAAGCAGATACCAAAAACCAATAATCCGATTATAAACGATATCACTAAATATTTTTGTTGGTATCGTTTTATCCTAAACCTACTCATTTGTTGAATAAGAGCAATTAAAAAAAGGAAGGGTAAAAGCAAAACAATAGTAGTCTTAAAGCTAAAAAATAGGTGCTTTGTGTAGATAAATGTAAAAAATATAGTGTAAAAGATTATGTAGACTGCTAAGAGAATCGATATGGCTCTAACATTAATATTAATTACTTTTGTACGCTTAATCATATCAAACTCCTTATATAATTAATTTAAAATGCAATTTATACTCTCCCCATCTTACTAGACAACTGTAAATTCTACTTAGTTCCACAAATTTCTTCAATAAAGTAATATTCTAGAAGTTTTGTAAACTTCCTTTTTTATATTTTTGTCGGTAAATAATTTATGTAAATACAGTTATCTATCTTACAAAAAATCTTTTGTTATCTGATAATGATCAGTTCCCTCATATGTAATTTCGTTCTATTTAAACTTTAGCCAAATAATGAGTCCTATAATTATTATTAATATTATTTTGATAAAAGAAGTTATTTTTTTTAAAAAATTAACTGCCAGTTCTAATAATTGGGGCTCATTTTTACCTTTAACTTGGTGATAATATTCCGTCCTTTCACCATTCTTTTCTAGGCATTCTATTTTAAATAAAGCAGTTTCTTCCGTTTCTGGAACAAAACAAAACCATAGTTTATTCTGATCATTAACATTCACTAATGTAGCATTTTTGCTTTCATTTGTTTCAGGATTTGTAAGCACGACTTTTTCCAGGTCAAGATCCTGAGCACGTCCATAAAATAACGGGAAAGGCGTCTCTTTATTTGTTACCTTATCTAAATTAGCAATATAATCTATATCAAAGGGAGTAGGTATTTGACGTTTATAGTGTGTGCTATTCATTACTATGCTCCAACCTGCAGAGGTTTTTTCTATATATGCAATCCCCCAGGAAGGATTGTTCTCATTTAAACTGTGATAAAAGGCCAATATACCCTTTTTTGTAGCTTCTTTATGTACTATTTCTTGATATTCTATATTATTATCTTTTAAACAAGCTTCAATTGAACTGCTAATCTTACTTTTATTATATAGCTTAGCTTTACTTTCCATCGTTTCTTTAGCAAGACAGTTACTGCTAACACAGAAAAAAACAAACAATAAAATTAATACTATAAACTTTTTGTTCATTACATGGTCCTCCGATATCTAACTAAGAAATGCTCTAACAAAGTAACTAATAACTTGGCAATAATTCCTCCCACAACAGCACGAAAAAGAAAAGGTGTAATAAGAAACCACCTTATCCCACTTCCCTCTTTTAGAACCCCCTCAAAAAAACTTATAAATTCTAACAGGAAAAAGTTTATCTCCGTAATTCCCACATCATTCCAAAAAAGAGCCGCGACTATACAGACTCCTAGTACAAAGTGTCTAAAGACAAGCCTTTCACTATTATTTCTAATGACACCATCAATCAAATCTATATTTTTCTATGTAGATTTGATTTTTTATGTGTTTTACTAGATGTACAATCGATATTCCCACCGGATTGGGTCATCATCCATATAAGGCTTAAATAACAATTTGTAGTCTTTGAGGAGAGGATAATGATAGAACAGTCTTTTTCATGTATTATAGAGCTTTTTTTTTGTTACAAATATTTTTTTAATTCATAATAATTATTTATTCTCTCTTTAATTTCTGGATGCTTTTGGTCCCTATCTAAGAAAATTGTCGCTAAGCCAACTTCTTGTGGCCCTATATAGTCATTCTTGTAGTCATCACCTATAAACAAAATCTTATCTTTTGCTGTTTTGGTTTTCGTTATAGCAGCATTGTACAAGTTGGGATGAGGTTTTCTCCATCCTTCATTAATAGAAGTTATAACAAAATCAAAATATTTTATTACATCATTTATTTCCAGTAACTCTTCCACTCCACCTTGTACCATAAAGTTAGAGACAATTCCTAAGCAGTACTCTTTACTCAATTCTGTTAATGTGTTTTTGGTTTCTTCTTTTACATAGCATTTCTTTTTGTAGGTTTTCCAATAATTTTTATATAACTTATTCTTCATATTCTGAATTTCATTATCATCAGCAATAGCTAACTTAGAACGTATAATAAACTCAAATCTTTCCGATAACTCATATTCTTTATTATTAGGTAGTATATCAAGGAAATGTTGCCGTGCTAATTTAAACTCAGCAAAAAAATTATCAAAGCTATGCCAATAACTTTCTATTCCTGATCCATAAAAAGCCCAGGCAGCATAATCTCTTGTTGTAGGAAGTTCAATAACATCGATTATCGTTTCCATACAATCAAAAAGTATCCAATCATATTTTTTCATTTTCTTACCTCTTTCGAAGTTTTTTGCGCAATATTAACATAAAATTCTATATAGTTTTCTATAAACAACATACTTTTTCCTTTTTTAAAGTAATCTTTTCCAAATGTTCTAATCTTTTATCTGATTCTGTAACTCCTCCTGCATAAAAAGTATCCATCTCACAGATAACTTTAGAAGCAGACTGAATTAACTGCATAGCCAGAGATGCTCCTGTAGCTTCCCCTAAGCGCATGTCTAAATCCAACAAGGGATCCAAATCTAACATTTCTAGCATATAAATATGAGCCGGCTCTTTAGATAAGTGGGAAGCAAACATATATCTTTCACAGCCAGGTGCAATCAACTTTGCAGTTATAGCTGCGATACTAGCTATAAATCCATCTACTACTACTGGAGTTCTGTTAGCTGCACACGCGAGAAAAGCGCCTACCATCCCTGCTATTTCAAAGCCCCCTAATTTAGCCAGGACATCTAGCGGATTTTTTCTTATAGGTTTGTTAATCTTTATTGCTTCCTTTATTATTCTTATTTTTCTTTCCATCGTTTCGTTATTTACTAAAGAACCTCGGCCTACGACCTTTTCAGGAGTAAAACTACCATAAACAGCAAGCAAGGCACTGCTGGAAGTTGTATTGCCAATCCCCATCTCTCCAAGGGCAATAATATGCGCCCCTTTTTTAATAATATTTTCTGTCTCGGAAATACCTGCTTCGATTGCCGCCACCAGCTCTTCATTAGTCATAGCAGGTCCTTTTGTAAAGTCACAAGTACCCTCTCTGATCTTTCTTTTGATCAACCTGTGATCTTCCACATTACCCTTTATACCTATATCAATTACTGTAAGGCCCGCTCCATTTGTCTTAGCTATTACGCTTGCTGCAGCAGTCCCTTTTAAGTATGCCTTGGTCATTTGCCTAGTTACCTCTGGGGGATAAGCACTAACTCCATGTTCAGCAAAACCATGATCACCACAAAATATTATTACTTCTTTTTTGCAGATATTATATTTAACCTGGCCTGTTATTTCTGCAAGTTTAATACTAATATCTTCAAGTTTTCCCAAACTTCCCTTTGGTTTTATTAACATGTTTTGCTGCTTCCGAGCTTGCTCCCCAGTTTCATAAAATAGCTTGTTTTGTTTTACTCTTGCTATTGTATTGTGTAAAAGCATTTTTATTCCACCCTTTCTATGACTTGGTTTTTAATTCTTTGGAGAAAATTAAAAAGTCCGCAGCAAAAAGCTGCGGACTTTACCATCATCCTACATAGAAATAATTACAGGCAGGTCTCCTGACTTTAGTTTCATCATCTGACATTCCCTTCCCATCAAATATCATTTGACAGTGGAGCTACAATATCAGATTCCCCTTTACAGTGGTGGGTCCGTGTTGGATTTTCACCAAACTTCCCTATTCTCCTAATATTAGGCACCTATAATTATGTACTAACTTTATAAAATTGTTCCTTAGAATATTTAAACACAAATTGTATTTTTTTTAAAGTATTATCCCTGTTTATTTACAACACTCTATGTATAAATTATAAAAGATTACAGATTCTAAAAAAAACATTATTTTGTGGAGAAAATACAATGCTTAAAATAAAAGATCGAATTACCTTAGGTGCCATCTCAGCCCTCTTATCTCAAGGCCCCTTTAGATGCTTGAACGCACTGGAACACCGTATGGGTTTAACAGATATTAAATATAGTGAAATGGAGTCAAGCATTTTTTTGCCTGATAATAAAGTAACAATTAAAGAGGGACGAATAATTTCCATGTTTACTAATAGCGTTGCATCTGGAATAGGTGGAATAATGTTAACATATATCCTCTCTATAACGGGCAAAGATCATCCTATTATAAAAGGTGGTGGTTTTGGTGCTCTTTTATGGGTTTTAATGTATGGAGTAGCTCCTAAACTTGGGATACTGAAAAAAAGTAAAAAACCCATGTCTCTCATCTATAGTTTTTTTGATCATGTAGCTATAGGTGCTATATGCGGTTATCTCATTACGATAATTGGTGATGACTCCCTCTTTCCTAACCACCAAGAAGATAAATAACCTCTTAATATAATCCATATTAAACTAATTTTTTCCCAACAATTATTAAATCTCTTTCTATGCCATCAAGTTCGGCTACACCGGGAAGTTCACCCCATTCTTGAAAAGTAAAGCTCTGCACTAGTCGTCTAATTGGTTGGTTATGGGCAAATATAAATCCTAATGGTTGGAATAAATATTAATTAGCTTGTAGCATTATCTATTCCACTTTCATATTATTTATTAGAACTTGATTTTACTAAGTAAGGAGGAGCAATAATGGCTGACGGTTGTCGACCACCTTGTCCCGGTGGAGGAAGATCAGGATTTAGTATTTTCTTTTTAGTGATTTTACTCCTTTTACTCTTCCCTAGCTTCTGTGGTGGTTTTTATTATTAAGCATATCCAACTAAAATAGTCATATTGTAAATAACGAGCAGTGGGTTGGATTTCCTCCTCCCACTGCTCGTTATTTTACTTCTGAAGTATTAGTTGCCTATAGGTTATTAATTAATTTATTACCCTTTGATATAGAGTTTTTCTGCCCCATTAATAAGTATTCCTTATAAGATTCTGTCTGTGCCATTATACGTAATGAATTGATGTCATCGAAGTTTTGTTTTAAGAGGGATACCACTCCTTTATCCAGATGGTTTCTTCTGACCATCTCCTCAAGGACTCCCACAGCTTCTTGGGATTTCATAGCCTTTCTATAAGGTCTGTCTTCGGTAACGGCTGTAAATACATCTGCCACAGCCATAATTCTTGAACCTAGAGAAATATTGTCACCTTTCAAATGAAAGGGATAACCTGAGCCATCTAAATGTTCATGATGATACGCAGCCCACTCCGTAATAATATTTAATTCTTTTATCATACCTAGAATGCGACAAGAATAATAAGCATGACTTTTAATTATGTTAATTTCATGTTCTGACAAGCCGGCAGGTTTTTCTAATATTTCTGTAGGGACAGCTAATTTTCCCATGTCATGTAGTAGTCCTGCTATTCGCATCATTTGACATTCTTTCTCTTTATATCCATAGTATTTTGCTAAAGCTTCCGCACTGGCTGCTACCCCTATGGAATGAGTCGCCGTATAGGTACTGCGGAAATCAATAATCTTATAGAAAAGTTCAGCCAGTTTACTAATTTCCTTAATATCTAAACTGACATGCATGAGAGAAGCTTTCTGGGCTAAAAGAGAATTGATAAAGTTTGAAGTTACGTCCATCCAAAAGCTTTCCTTTATAGCTATATTTTTAAAAGCTTCTACCCCTTGAGGTGCAAACATTTTGTTTTTTTCTTGCTCAATTCTTTTTATAATTTCCTTAACTTGTCCCAAAATTTCCTTGCGGGGATTAATTAAAACATCAATACGATCAGCCAAATGTAATATATGACAACCAAGAGGTATTTCATCATTTATCATAGTTACTTCATTCCAATAAACATGATGATACTTTACAAGTTTAGCTATCTCTGCAAAAGGTCCATAAGATCTTAATAATAGATAGCCTACATATCCGTGACGGTAGCGAATTTTTTGGTTATCATTTTCAAAATCGAATTGAAGAGCTTCCTCTTTTTCTTCAAGATAAAGTGCCCCGGTATCGTGTAACAGTCCCGCAAAAAGGATAGTAATTTGTTCTTGGTCCGATAAGCCCAGTTCTTCTGCTATCCTATATGCCATATATGCTACACGCTTGTGATGATTCACCAACTCAGGACTTATTAAATCCATTGTACTGGATAGACACAGGATAAAATCAATAAGAGGTACCGTTAATGTGTTAAAGTTCATTGTTTAATCTCTCCTTAGGTTCCAAATGATTTCATGACAAATTAGTAATTTCTATTTTCACTTTTTTAGCAATTCTCCCATATTATTTATTAGCATGATTAATAAGAAAGGTAAGATTATTTTGAGTACATTAGATCCAGCTAAGCTGAAAGTGGAATATTGTGGCGGTATAACGTCTAGCGGTCCCATTTTCCCTAGACGTTATACATTAACTCATTCTGATACAACTGGGGAACTTTTTCTTACCTTAGCTCCCAACTATGCCTATAATAAAATAAAACCGCTACGGGATGAGGTTTTAGGGGAATGGCGCTATTATAATAACAAATATGTATTTTACGCATCGGTTTATGTAGATGGAGAATTTGGTCCTGATCAAGCAGAAAGACGCAATAGTATATTTATTAGAGAACTACCCTTAGCCTTAAGCGCTATTCGTTATGGAGACAGTGCATTTTTTGCTGCTAATCCCATTCTAAAGAATGCTCCTATATATGTCTACTTTGATTCAAGTATTTCAACATATAATCGCATGGAATATTGGGGACCTTTTTCAGAGTATAATTAGATTATGTCATATACTACTATAATAAGTTAAAATCCTGCAAAATAACATCAAAGTTTAATAAAATTAATATCAAAGTACTATTTCCTCTTGTAAATTATACAATTTTATGGTTATACTTAGTTGAGCTCGATAATGCATATGGATTTTATACAAACCTTCTCGATTGCCCTCGGCGCCGGGAAGTCATTTGGGTCCCTTCTGCTACGGGCAATAATTTAATGGAGGTTATTATGTATACTGACAAAGTTCTAACTTGTAAAGACTGTGGAAATGAGTTTGTATTCTCAGCTTCAGAACAAGAATTTTTTGCTGAGAAAGGGTTCAAAAATGAACCTGGCCGCTGTCCTGAATGTCGAGCTGCTAGAAAAGCCCAAAGATCAAACAGGGGTGGCTTTGACCGCTCACAACGCAAAATGTTCTCTGCTATTTGTGCTTCTTGTGGTAAGGAAACAACTGTTCCCTTCCAACCCACAGGTGACAAACCAGTGTATTGTAGAGA